>CAZHSN010000217.1:0-5300 GCA_964535125.1 uncultured bacterium | reverse complement strand
GTGCCGATGGATGGCCGCAGTGGCCTGTCTGGGATCAAGCAGAGGAGAACGCCCTGCTGCAGACCCTGCACAGCGGCGCGTGGTGGTCGGTAGGCGGCCAGCGGGTGGCTCAGTTCCAAGATCGGTTCGCCGCCTTACAGGGCGCCCGACATTGCACGGCGGTTACCAATGGCACTGCCGCGCTGGAGGTGGTGCTGCGGGCGGCCGGTATCGGGTGCGGCGACGAAGTCATTGTGCCGCCTTACACCTTTATGGCTACCGCCAGCAGCGTGCTGGCGGTAGGAGCACGGCCGGTGTTTGTGGATGTGGAACCCCATAGCCTTAACATCGACCCGAAGCTGATCGACGATGCTGTTACCTCCCGCACACGGGCGGTCATCCCGGTGCACATTGGCGGATGTCCAGCGGATATGGACGGGGTTCTTGACGCTGCCCGCCGTCACGGGCTGCTGGTACTGGAAGACGCCGCGCAGGCGGTGTGTGCTTCCTGGAAGGGGCAACCCGTCGGCGCGATCGGTGATGCCGGCACCTTCAGCTTTCAGGCGAGCAAGAACCTGAACTGCGGAGAGGGAGGCGCGATCGTCTGTAATGACGATACCTTGGCCGATCTGATCTGGTCGGTGCACAACTGCGGGCGGCCGCGCGGAGGCCGCTGGTATGAGCACCGGGTCCCTGGCGGTAACTTCCGCATGACCGAGTTTCAGGCGGCCATTCTCCTCGCACAGATGACCCGTCTGGAAGCACAGGCCGCTTTGCGTGACCGTAACGCCGGTATGCTGAGCGACTTACTGAAGGCCATTCCCGGCATTACCCCTCCACAGATGGACCCCCGTGTGACGCGACATGCCTGGCATCTGTACATATTACGCTACGACGCCCGAGCGTTCGGCGGGCGATCGCGCAATGAGTTCCTGTCGGCTCTTGAGGCCGAGGGGGTGCCCTGCGGGGCGGGTTATGTACCGCTGTACAAAGAGGCGCTGTTTACCGAGCAGGCAGCGATGCGCGGATTGTGCCGGGGGCATTCCACCGGTGCGGAGCCGCACTGCCCGGTGACCGAACAGGCGTGCCGTGACGAAGTTGTCTGGCTGTTCCAGCACATGCTGCTTGCCGAACCGGAGCGCGTGCAGCGGATCGCAGAGGCGATCCGCAGAATTCAACGCCATTGGGGATGAGTCCCCAGTCATCAGGAGCAGGAGTTTTTCAATGCGCACGATTATGCCGATAGACCACATCCCCGACTGGCAGAGCCGACTGGACCGACAGGACGCGTTCTGGCGTAACGCCGTGCTGGATCGGCCTGTCTGTGTGATGACGGTCCACCAGCCCAACGCGGACTATCCCTATCCGGAAGCGGGGCCATGGAAGCAGCCTCGTGACCGCTGGTTCGATACCGAATACCACGCCCGGATGGCGCGCGCGTGTGTCATGAACACCGCATACCTGGGCGATGCGTTGCCATACGCCTTTCCGAATCTGGGGCCGGAGGTGTTCAGCGCCTTTATGGGGCAGGAACTGGATTTTGGTGACGCCACCAGTTGGTCCATACCGTGCATCCATGACTGGAGCGACGCGGATGCCATGGTGTTCCGCCCGGACAACGTCTACTTCCAGCAGATAATGGCGATGACAGACGCCATGCTGGAGGCCGGCAGAGGGGTGTTCTACACGGGCATCACGGATCTGCATCCGGGGGCGGACGCCATCGCCGCCTTCCGCGACCCTGCAGAGATGAACGTCGACATGCTGGAGTCGCCCGATGAGATCCGCACGCTGCTGGATCGGGTCAACCGCACGTACTTTGATGTGTATGACCGCTTCTACAACCATCTCTGCAGCGCTGCACAGGCGATCACTTCCTGGCCAGGTATCGTCTCGCGTGTGAAGTGGTACGTGCCGTCCAATGACTTTTCGTGCATGATCTCCAAACGGATGTTCGATGAGTTCTTCCTGCCGGGTATCCAACTGGAATGCCAGCATATGGAAGCGAATATCTACCATCTGGATGGACCGCAGGCGCTGCAGCACCTGGACAGTCTGTTATCGATCCGTGAACTGAACGCCATTCAGTGGGTATACGGCGCAGGAAACGGGCGCGCTACCGACTGGATGCCCGTTTACGAGCGCATCCAGGCTGCAGGTAAAGGCATGCAGGTGGGCTTAATGCCCGATGAGTTGGACCTGTTCATGGAGCGTATTGCTCCTGAGGGGGTGTGGCTGTCGGTCAGTGTGGGCAGTGTGGACGAGGCACAGGCGGTGTTGGCCCGCGTGTCTCGATGGACTGCGAAAGGGAAGTACTGATGCGTCTGCCGCGTTGGATACTGATCGCCTGCCTCTGCGTGCCTCCGGTGCAGGCGGCTCAGCCGCAGGTGGTCTGGAAGTGGACTCCAGCCGGTACCTATGAGGTGCATGGACCATTAACGCACACCGGCCGAACGGACGGCGTCCATCTGAAAGTGACCGGGCGCGACCCGGTGATGGTGTTTCCTGCGGCGCAGTTTTCAGCACATCCGCTGGATATACTGGAGATCACACTGGACAGCACCCGGGCGGGTGTGTGCGAATGGTTCTGGAGGTACGACACTGAGGGACCTTATGGCGGGTTCTCATCGGAGCGCAGCGCCACCGTTCAGGTTCAAGTCGGGCGCAACACCGTGACGCTGCGTCCGTTATGGGAGGGTAAACCCATTACAGGCTTGCGTTTCGACCCCATCGAGTTGGGCGGTGGCGAGTATGTGATCCGGTCGGTGCGGGTGCTGCGGGGTGCGCTCACAACACGCACGCCTGCAGCGTTGGCGGTGTCGTCTGATGGATGGGTCGATCAATCGGGCAGGCTGATCTTCCTGCGTAATGGTTCATTGACCGCCCGTGGAGCGGGAGCCGCTTTGGTGAGTCCTCCGGTTGAACTGCAAGCTGCCGATACCGGATGGATTGCCGTAGATCTGGACGTTCGGACGGCCCGTACGGCCAGCACCGTAGCCACACTGGAACTGCGCGGGGGAACGGCAACAGCGGCGACCGGTAGCTTGACGTTTACCGCGCCCGCAGGACAACGGGTCCGCTGCTATCTGCGTGTCAGCGACCGCGCCGGCTGGTCAGGCACGTTGCAATGGGTATCGGTTCAGGCGATGTCACCCGTTCACACTCTCACCTTGCATGAGATACGCACGGCAACGCGGCTTGCGGACTTGGAGGCGACAGACATCAGGAAAGGGGTGGTCCAACTGGTTCAAGCAGACCAACTGCGCTCGGAAGGACGACTACCGGTCAGTCCGCAGCGGATCGACATCGCAACGCAGGATCCGCCGGAGACCCGAATTGTACAGTCTGACTTCACGGTAGGCATGTGGTACTTTGCCGCCTGGGAGCCTGAGTATACATGGGACGGCTGGCGCCAAATTGCCGAGCGTTCACCCTGGCGTATGCCCCTGTTGTATGACTCTGCCGATCCGTCGATGGAGTTCAGCGGTATCCGTTACTACAGGTCCAGCCATCCCCGTGCGGTGGCCTGGCACGTACACTGGATGCGTGAGCATGGCGTAAATCTGATGGTGTGGGATTGGTACGTACAGAAGGCTGCAGACGGACGGACCGACGCCACGTTCTTCGGTAATCGGGCGTTGGAGCAGGCGTTCCTGGGCAAAGAGGTGTTGGGAGGACCGCCCGTTTCCTCCAATCCCTATGCAGACAAGATCGCCTTTTGCACCATGTGGACGAACCATGCTCCGGGTAACGAGTTGCCGTCTGACCTTGCCGAATACATGGCGACCCAGTTCTTCCTGCAGCCCAACTATTACCGCATTGATGGCAAGCCGTTGCTGCCGTTGTGGTCGGTGGGAGACCTCATCCAAAAGGCCGGTTCCGAGGAAGCGGCCCGCCAGTACCTGCAACGTATACAGGATGTGGCCCGGGCGCACGGATTGCCAGGAGTGTGGATTGCCGCAGTGAATGGTCCATATGACAGCGCACAGTTCGCACGTCTGGGGGTCACCGGCGCCATGGCTTACAACGTGATGATGCGGGGAGGGCATCGGGTGGAGTCGCGTCAGATCGGTGACCGCCCGGTGCGTGACTTCATTGAGCACTTTCCAACGCAGACGGTTCCAGGGCATGTTGTCTTATGGGATGAGATGCGCAGAGCCGTAGATCGCAACACCCTGGTCGCCACCATGCCGATGCAGAACTGGGAACCGACCTGGCGCCCGGATAACTACATCACCCAGGATGCCACACCTGACGCCTACCGCAGTCTGCTGCTGCAGGCGCGGTCTTACATTGAACAACATGGTCTGCGCAGGTTCGTGACCGTGGAAGCGTTCAACGAATGGCTGGAAGGCAGTTATGTGGAGCCGTCAACCCAATGGGGATTGGGCTGGCTGGAGGCGATCCGAGACGTGTTTGCCAAGCCCTAGCACGCGCGCAGAGCCGCCTGCTTGTCAGGCGGCTCTGCGCATCAGCCCAACGTGGGTTATTCCTTCTGTCGGGGCTCGTTCCGTTTCGCAGCGTTGCGCGTAAACAGCTCGATCTCCCGATACTGGGTGTCCGTCGCGAAGCCGTCACAAAGGAAGTCGTGCAGGATGATGCCCGGCGCACCGCCTTCTTCCCAGGTGGCTTTAAACCAGGGATAGGCGGCCATCAGGCAGTGGATCATGACGCCGCGCCTGGGTTCAGGCAGGTTGTAGTGCATCTGGTATTCACGGCCGATATTCAGGCCATCAGGCACCGGGACAATGTCGCGCATATGATCGAATTGCGGCAGACAGGCGGCAACCACGCCATGCTCGCTCATCTCACGCACCATACGGCGCCACTCGGCTTCGGTGTAGGGCAGTGTGGTGTAGTCACTGTAACAGTGGATCACATCGTCTTTCACCCAGTCGTCGAAAACCATCGCATTCCGTCGCTGTGAGTAGTACACATGGCGGTCATGCCAGGCGGCGGCGTCGGGCGATGAGCGCACCACCATGTTGGCCCCTTCACAGCGAAGCGACAACTCTGCGCCAGGTATCACCTGCTGCATCAAGGTGTTGGCCTTGCGGTAGATCTCATTACGCAGTTGGGTGCGGAATCTGTCCCAGTCTTCAGTGGGCTTACTCCAGTCGTGGAACGGGTTGTCTCGGTTGTTCCACACCGGCCCGTGGGTCATGCCATCTCCCTCCACACCGTGGTTCTGTTCCGGCTGGATCTCCTCCCAGTCCGCATAACTGGTCCCCCATACGGCATTAAGCGCTTCCAGCGTGCCGTACCGGGACTGCAACCATGTTCGAAAACGGGCGCAAGCCAGCGGACCCGATGTGTACCGG
>CAZHSN010000216.1:0-5336 GCA_964535125.1 uncultured bacterium | reverse complement strand
TCCTGTTCAACGACCTGACGATACCGTATATCAGCCTGGGCGCCGGCTACGAACTCCGAGAAGGCGTGGGGCCGACCGTAGCGCACCCCATACGCACGGCGTCGGATGTGGCGGCCTTGACGACCGGTCGCGTGGACGCGACACTGTCGACGGTCGCTGAGGCGATCAACCGACTGAGGGCAGAGCTGCATGTGCCTTTGATCGGATTCGCGGGCGCTCCCTTTACGCTGGCCTCCTATCTGATCGAAGGCCGGCCGTCCCGCGACTTCGCCCAGACACGCCGTCTGATGCTGACCGAGCCTGGTACCTGGCGCGCTCTGATGGACGTCTTGACGGCGACCATTGACGAGTGGCTCAGCCTGCAGATTCGGGCCGGCGTCTCTGTCGTGCAGTTGTTCGACAGTTGGGTAGGCGCACTCTCGCTTGATGCGTACCGACTCTGGGTCTTGCCGTACGTTCAGCGGACCATCCAGGCCGTACACGCCCTCCAGACACCGGTGATCCTGTTCGGCACGGCCTGTTGGCATCTCTGGCCGGCGCTGACCGAAGCCGGAGCGGACGTACTCGGCGTAGACTGGCGCGTCTCTCTGTCTCAAGCCGCCGCACACGGGGGCTGCGCGGTGCAGGGCAATCTGGATCCTGCGGCGCTGTTGGCCGACCTGGAGACTCAGGATCGCCTGGTGGCCGCACTGGCGGGTGAGGCGCCATCGAACCGCCACATTTTTAACCTCGGCCACGGTATACTGCCGGACACTGAACCGGAACGGGTCTCCCGGCTTATCGCCCAGGTGCATGCGTGGTGAGTCGTGTTCCGCGTCTAGCCATTGTCGGTGGAGGGATCACAGGCCTGGTTGCAGCCTGGGAGGCAAGACGGCGCGTCGAGGCGGCGGGCGTTCCGCTGGATGTTGTGCTGTTCGAACGATCGGAGCGTGTCGGCGGCTTAGTCCTGACCCAGCGTGATGAGGACGCGCTGGTGGACGCCGGACCAGACAGCTTTCTGGCAGCGAAACGCGGCGGGATCTGGCTGTGTCGGGAGTTAGGCTTATCCGACCGGCTGGTGTCGCCTCTGACCCGCCGGTTTCAGCTCTATCTGGACGACCGGCTGTATGACGTGCCTTATGAACTGGTCAGCCTGGTGCCGACGCGACCGGAGGCGTTGTTCCGCGCATCATTCCTGTCGCTGTCGGGTAAACTGCGCGCCGCCATGGAGGCGCTGGTTCCCCGGCGGCTGCACCGCTCCGATGAGTCGATGGCCAGATTTTTACAACTGCGGTTTGGCAGTGAGTTTCAGCGGCGGTTCGCCGAGCCGTTGATGGGGGGCGTACACGCGGGTGATCCCGAACTGATGAGCATGCCTGCTGTTTACCCGCTCTATTGGTCGATGGTCCAGCACTCCGGCAGCATGACCCGCGCGATAATGCGCGCACGCTTTAAGCAGCGTGGCCGGCCGCGGAGCGGATCGCCGTTTCGTTCGTTCCGCGCGGGTATGGGGGAACTGACAGAGGCGTTGGCCCAGCGGCTGTCGGGCTGCGTGGCCGTTCGAACGCCTGTGGAGTCGATAAGTGTCGATGCTCTGGGTCTGCGACTGCATCTCACAGAAGGGCGTCAAGAGCGTGCCGATCATGTGCTGGTGACGACGCCGGCCTATGAGGCGGCGCGGCTGACTGCGCCGCTCGGTCTAGGCATCGGCGCAGATCTGATGGAGATCCCGTATGCGTCCAGTGCGGTGATTACGATCAGATACGCCGATGGGGCGTTCCCCCAGCCGGAGGTGAGCGGGTATCTGGCGTCCCATCGCAGTGGATCGCTACTGACAGGTTGCACTTTCAGTTCCATTAAGTGGCCAGAACGTCTGCATCAAGGTATCTTGCTGCGGGCGTTCATTGGTCACTACGGGCATGACGAGGCTGTCGACACATTGAGTGATGCCGAGATGGCTCACGCGGTACATCAGAAGATTGTCGATCTGTTTGATGCGTCATGTGAACCGCAACGTGTCTGGGTCCATCGCTGGCGCAAGTCGTTTCCGCAGTATCTGGTCGGGCACATCGCGCGCGTCGAGCGCCTGCATCAACGGATCTTCGAGTCCGGAATACCGTTAACGCTGGCTGGTTCGGCGTATACTGGAACAGGCATACCAGACTGCACGGTGCAGGCCTGTCATGCTGTAGATACCAGTCTGCGGCGTCTCTATCCCCAGGTCGACTGGCCCGTTCACACGCTGTTAGAGCATTCGTGATACGTGTCTGGACTGAGCCAAGTGGGCGTGTTACACTATCCAAGTAGCTCGATTCGGGAGGTTCCTTCATGGCCAAATATATCTTCGTAACCGGTGGTGTCGTTTCCTCAATCGGCAAGGGAATTACCGCCGCAAGCCTGGGGACCCTTCTGCGCGCACGCGGTTTCAAGGTGGCGCCCATCAAGTTCGATCCCTATGTCAATGTGGATGCAGGCACCATGAACCCATATCAACATGGCGAGGTGTTCGTTACGGTTGATGGGGCGGAGACAGACCTGGATTTGGGCCATTATGAGCGGTTTGTGGATGTGGAGTTGAACACCAACTCCAACGTCACCACCGGTAAGGTCTACGGCAATGTGATCAGTAAGGAACGGCGCGGAGCCTATCTGGGGGCGACGGTGCAGGTGATTCCGCACATCACCGGCGAGATCATGGATCACATTGAGATGGTGGCCCGAGACCGCAGCGCCGATGTGGTGATCGCCGAGATCGGCGGTACGGTGGGCGACATCGAAAGCCTTCCGTTCCTTGAGGCCATTCGGCAGTTTCGTAAGCGGGCTGGCGCTGATAATACGATGTACATCCATGTGACGATGGTGCCCACCGTCGGTCCATGGAACGAAGTCAAGACGAAACCCACCCAGCATAGTGTGATCAAGCTGCGCGAGATCGGTATCCGGCCGGACGTGTTGATCTGCCGCAGCCGGGTGCCGCTGGGTGACGATATAAAAGAAAAGATCGCCCTGTTCTGTGATGTGGAGATGGAAGGGGTGATCGACGCCACAGACTCACCGACGATTTATGAGGTGCCGCTTCGGCTGGAGCAGATGGGGCTGGCGCAGTATGTGACACGCCGGCTGGGATTGCCGCAGCGCGAACCGGATCTGGTGGACTGGCGGCGTTTGGTGGATGTATTGATCCGGCCCAAATACGCGGTACGCGTCGCCGTCGTAGGCAAGTATGTGGACAATGGGGACGCTTATATCTCTATCGGGGAGGCGTTGAAACATGCGGGTGTCGCGCAAAACGCCCGGCTGACGATAGAGTGGGTAGACTCAGAGGACCTGGAAGCGCCTGAGATGGATCTGGATGAACGCTTCCGGGACATCGACGGCATTGTTGTCGCGGGTGGTTTTGGCGGCAGGGGACTGGAAGGCAAGATCCGGGCGATTGAGTACGCCCGCACGCATGGCATGCCGTTCCTGGGCCTCTGTTTGGGGTTGCAAATGGCCGTGGTGGAGTTTGCACGGCATGCATGCGGGCTGGATGGCGCACACTCTGAAGAGGTCGCGCCCGATACGCCTCATCCGGTGATCCATCTGCTTCCCGAACAGCGCGGCATCACGGACAAAGGGGCGACGATGCGGCGGGGCGCTTATCCCTGCCGGGTGATTGCCCGAACGCGCGCAGCGGCTCTGTACAACGATACGGTGGTGTATGAGCGGCACCGCCATCGGTTCGAGGTAAACAACGAATACCGCGAAGCGCTGGAATCCAAGGGTATGGTGTTCTCGGGCGTATCACCCGACTACCGGCTGGTGGAGATCATTGAACTGCAGGGGCACCCGTTCTTTATGGCCACACAGTTCCATCCTGAGTTCCAGTCGCGCCCCAACAGGCCGCATCCGCTGTTTGTTGGGTTTACCGCAGCCGCGCTGGAGCGCGGCGGGCATCGCGCATGGATGCCGGAGGCAGAGGCCGCGACCGCAGGTACGGAGCCGGTAAACACCGAGTGATCCGGTGAAGGTCTTTGCGGTTGTCGCGTCACTCTTCGCAGTACTCCTGTTCGCCTATTGGCTGAAACGTCGGCGGGTGTTCCAGGCCACCGACGTGAAGGTGGTCAACCGGATACTGGTTGAGATGGCGTTGCCTGCGTACATCTTCACAGCCATATACGGGCATGATGTCTCTCCCGAAATGTTTCGGGCCGCGCTGGTCTTCATCTGCATGGAAGTCGTCGTGTTTGTGTCGGCCTGGCTGGCGGGCAAGTGGCTGCGTTGGCCGGCTGTCACCTTGGGTGTCGCCATGAGCGCAGCGGCATTCGGTAACACGGGCTATCTGGGGTACCCCGTGACGGAGGTCATCTATGGCGGAGGCGCCGCCGCCGCAGCAGCAGTCATCTATGACCGGTTTGGCATGGCCATTCCTTTGTTCACGCTGGGCGCTGTCTCGATGATCTATTTCGGCGGTACGGGCCAAAGTAAGTGGAAGGAGATCCGTGACTTCCTGTCCAGCCCGTTGTTCTGGCTGCTGCCGCTGGTGCTGCTGGTGAACTACTGGCACATCACCGTACCTGAGCCGGTGGTGAAGACCCTGAAGATGATGGCCGCCGCGACCGTCCCTTTGGTGATGGTGTCGTTGGGACTCATGCTGGAGTTCAGCGCATTCCGCCAGCGACGCGCCTGGGGGCCGCTGGCGGTGGTGCTGTTGTTGAAGATGGCGGCGCTGCCGTTTTTGGTCTGGTATGTGACCGGCCTGGTGGGGATCACAGGGATTGAACGGCAGGTTGCCGTCACTCAGTCGGCGATGGCCCCCGCGATGACCAATGCGGTGTTTGCCGAACGTTATATGGGAGACCGAGCGCTGGTGACGATGGTGATTGTGCTGGGGACACTGTTGACGGCGGTTACGCTGCCGTTGTGGTCTCTTGTTGCTGGATTACGGTAAACGGCGTGTCGCCGACACTTGACAAAGACGCGCCGTCACGGTAACATTCTACCTGCGACTCGACCGCGCAACTGTGGGGAGATGCCCGAGCGGCCAAAGGGAGCAGACTGTAAATCTGCCGGCGAATGCCTTCGGAGGTTCGAATCCTTCTCTCCCCACCACTTCCCACCCCGTGTGAGCTGGCTGGTCGGTCGAAGTACGCCCTCGTAGCTCAGGGGTAGAGCGCGTCTTTGGTAAAGACGAGGTCACGGGTCCGAATCCCGTCGAGGGCTCCATTTTAGGCAACACGCGTGTTCTACGGAGCACACCCCGGGTAACCGGAATATCACATCCTTACCAGACCAGAGTGGGAGGAGAACGGATCAGATGGCTAAGCAGCGATTTGAGCGCACCAAGCCCCATATGAACATTGGCACCATCGGGCACG
>CAZHSN010000215.1:2432-5393 GCA_964535125.1 uncultured bacterium | reverse complement strand
CGGACTTTGCCTGGGCAGGCGAAGTGGCCATGCAGCAGCTGATCGATATCCTGGAGGGTGTGGAAACGCCCAACCGTATCATGCTCCAGGCGCCGCTCATCTACCATGTGGACCGTGAGCCCGACGAGGAAGACAGGCGCGCCTGATGTCTGCTGGACTGTTCAGGCCAACGGCAGCGCCTCTGCGGAGGCCGAATGCGCCGCCAGTATCGCCGCGCGCAGCCGGTTTTCACAGCGTATCCGCTCAGTGGGCGGGGTAATACCGCTGATCTCCCAAGCGGCTGCGTTCGCGTCCAGAGCGCTGACCGCACAACTTGGCTCTAACATCCCCGCTTCGGACGCGAGATGCTTCAGTTGTGCCTCAATGGACGTCTGATCGGCTGACAACCGGATCCGAACCGTAACCGATGCGCGCAGTCCGCCCCGACGCGAATGGTTGGTCACTGACACAATATCTCCGTTGGCCAGGATCGCCACCCGACCATCCAGGTCGCGCAGCCGGGTGACGCGCATCCCCAGCGTTTCCACCACCCCGGTGATCGCACCGATGGTGACCAATTCCCCCACATTGAACTGGTCTTCAGCGAGCAGAAAGAAGCCGGAGATGACATCGCGTACCAGTCGTTGCGCACCAAATCCCACGGCCAGTCCGGCAACCCCGGCTGTGGCCAGGATCGGAGCGATGTCGATCCCGATCTCCCGCAGCACCAGCAGCAAGGTCACGCCGGTGATGACATAGTCGACTGTTGTCTGGACCATAGATGCGAGGGTGCGCAGCCGGGCGGTGCGGTGGTCGGCCATCTCTTCGCGGCTGGCGCGGGTGAGTACCGCGGCAACGGTCCGGTGGACCAGTGTGCGCACAATCAGATACACCAGCAGGACCTTGCCGACTCCGATGGTGCTGTCCAGCAGTCCAGCAAGCCGATCCTGCAAGCGCAGCGCTTCCAGTATCGCGTTCATGGTGAAACTCCGTGATGCGAGCAGTTGTACAACCTCATGCTACCGGTTGAAACCGGCCAGGGCAATGCGTGAAGCCGAGCGGTTTTGGGCCACAATGATACAGACGGCTCTTTCTGGAGGTGAACAAATGGATACCATACAAGCGATCATGACGCGCCGGAGCGTGCGGCGATACACAACCGAACCGGTGACCGAGACGCAGTTGGATGTGTTGCTGCGTGCCGCCATGCGGGCGCCCTCGGCATGCAACCAGCAGCCATGGCACTTTGTCGTGGTGACCGATGCGGAGCTGTTGAGGCGCATTCCCGAAGTCAACCCGTATGCGGGTATGGCGCGCAGCGCACCCGCGGCGATTGTGGTCTGTGCCGACCCCAAACTGCAGCAAATGTGTCCGGGTTTCTGGCCGCAGGACTGCGCCGCCGCGATCGAAAACCTGCTGTTGGCTGCACATGCCAGCGGGCTGGGGGCTGTGTGGACTGCCGTACACCCGGACGCCAGTCGCGAGCAGCGCTGTCGTGAGATCTTTGGTATCCCGGAAGACGTCGTCCCGGTCGGAACGGTAGTGCTGGGTCATCCTGCGGAGACACCCGCGCCGCTGGATACCTACCAAGCTGACCGCATACATCGGAACGGGTGGTGATATCCGCATGAGTTTACCGGCCCACTTGGGGGCGCTGATCAGTCAGGCTCCCATGCTGACACCGGATGATCCGCTGGCTCTGGCTGTGCGCGCCATGCGCGATGCACCTGGCCGGGCGGCTCCGGTGGTTGCGGATGGCGCACTGCTGGGCATCGTGACCGAGTCATCGGTGGCAGCCGCCTGGACGTATGGAGACGCCAACCTGGCCACCGTGCAAAGCGCCCTGCTGCCCGGAGTGCCCTGTATCCAGGCCGGTTCCAGTGTACACCAGGCATGCGCCGCGCTGTCGGCCAGCGGCCTGCCCGGCCTGCCTGTAGCCGATGCGGCCGGCCGGCTCTACGGGATGATCCAACTGCCTGACATCTACCAGTGGCTGGCGGGCGCTCCCCGTCCGGCGGCGCCTGGAGGCATGGCGACCCCCTGGGGTGTGTATCTGACCGGCGCCGGTGCGCGGGGCGGCGCTCAGCAGTGGTGGCAACTGGCCGGCACCGGTCTGGCGCTCACTCTGGGCATCATGCTATCCGTGGGCGTGTCGCTGGGGGGGTACTGGCTGGTTCAACAACACGCAGGTTGGCCGTTGTATACATTGAGTATGAGCAGCGGTCAGCAACCGTTACTCATGGATGCCGCAGCCGTGATGCTGCGTGTGTTCCCGGTGTTCCTGTTCGCGCTGCTGCTGCGCCTGTCCCCTCTTGCGGGGTATCACGCCGCAGAGCACATGACCGTTCATGCAATTGAGCAAGGGTTACCGCTGGTGCCTCAGGTGGTGGCTCGCATGCCGCGCGTGCACATGCGTTGCGGCACCAATCTGGCTGTGGGTGCAGCCACTTTCAGTCTGCTTGCTTCCATGCCGGCCGGTGACTGGTCAGACCTGACAGCGTTGCTGGCGCTGGTGGTGATGCTGGGTACCTGGCGCCGTCTGGGTGGCTGGGTGCAGCAGCATGTTTCGACACGCCCGCCCACCCAGGCCCAGATCGCTTCAGGCATCCGGGCTGGTGAGGAACTGCTTGAACAGTTCCGTGCGCAGGGCCCGCGGCGACTAACACTGGCTGGTCGACTTGTAACGAGTGGGCTTCCCTGGGTGCTGTTAGGTGCGGCTGCCGTTTGGCTTCCCGCCTACCTGTTGGCGTGGCGGTATGGATAACCCTAAGCTGTGGCATTAACACTGTAGTCAAATCCCCCATTACCGCAGGTTTTACCGGACCTCTGCGGGTAATACCCCTTGACAGAACCGTTACGGATGCATTATGCTTGCAGTAAGGTCGCGACGTATCGCTTCAGACGGCCTTGTTTTACCCAATCTACTTCCCATACTAGTCATCCTGTTAGGATGTATCCCATGCGTCGAGCGTTTACGCTCAT
>CAZHSN010000215.1:0-2332 GCA_964535125.1 uncultured bacterium | reverse complement strand
CCCATACTAGTCATCCTGTTAGGATGTATCCCATGCGTCGAGCGTTTACGCTCATTGAGTTGCTGGTGGTGATCGCGATCATCGCCATATTGGCCGCCATTCTATTCCCAGTGTTCGCTCAAGCCCGCGAGAAGGCCCGCGGTACCAACTGCCTGAGCAACTGCAAACAGTTGGGCTTGGGGCTGCAGATGTATCTCGAAGACAACGACAGTGCGTTCCCGATGATGCATGAACCGTACGCTGCCCAGGTCGGCGACACGGTTGCCGAGCTCTACGGCGGCCATGCAGGCTGTGGTAACGAGGCTCAGGCCGAGTACGCCAAGAAGGCCAGCTATGCCGCTCAGATCATGCCTTACGTGAAAAGCTGGAAGCTGTTCGTCTGCCCGTCTGACAGCTCTGTGTCCACTCAGTTTGCCGTAGGCAGCAACTTTACGTCCTACCACTATCGTCACTTCATCGCCGCCACGTATGCCCCCGCGTATGCCGGCCAAATGCACCTGTATCATCGGTTGATCAAAGAGGGCTTCTTTGAGAGCCCGGCGGGTGTGTTCCTGATCCACGAAAACAACGCATTCCACAACGCCAAGCGTGAGTACCTCGACTGGCTGAGCGGCTGCGGTGATGACAACGGCCGCAAGGGTTGGACCGGCAACTCCACCATGAACTTCGTGTTCGGTGACGGCCACGCCAAGACGCATGCGGTGGGTAGCATCCTGCTTCAGGCCTCGTGGTGGTGCGGTGTTGGCTATGACTACCACTGGCCGAAGAACGGCTGGAACGCCGACGGCTCGCCGGTGCCTGACATCCAGTAACCCGCGACTGTCCGTTATACTGGACCCCGGAGGCACGCCTCCGGGGTTTTCTATATATCGAGGGGGCGTTTGGCGCCTCCTGCATGCGAGAGGGTAAGTAAACCAGTGCAGCGCAGCGCAACACAACCGCCCATGGTTCGGTTGGGTGTGATCCGATGGGACGGGTACAATGGCAGTTCGGTGTGGACCCAACAGCAGGAGTTCGGATTCCTGGCGGACCAGCGGTGGCATGCCCGCGCCCCATGGTTCGTGCGCCGTACGGGCGACCCGGATCAACCGTTACGCTTCAACCCGGGCTACGAACGCCGTGTGATCCAGCAGGTTACGGATCAAGAGATCCGGTATGCCGCCGGCGCGGGAGTCGATTACTGGGCGTTCTGTCACTTTGGCAGGCACAAGGGCGGCGGATGGCAGTTGCGCGACAATTTCGAGTGTTACCTGGCGAGTTCGCTGAAGCGGCGGATCCGCTTCGCGTTGATCTGTTTGGGCGAGCATATCGGCGCTGGACTTTCGCAGGGAGAGAGCGGCCCGGACGCGGTGCTGCGTGACTGGCATCGGTACGAGGATGAATACCTCGAGCTGTTCGCAGACCCGCAGTACATGCGCGTTTGTACGGGACGACCGCTGTTTTTCCTCATGGGGCCGGATGAGCTGTCACGCCGGCTGGGCGATCCAGCCGGGCCCGAATGGCGTGTGGACCGGCTGCGCGATGTCATTCATCGGTTTCGGGCGCGTTGCCGGCATACCGGGTGCGGCAACCCGTATATTGTGGGGATGAACACCGGCGGCATCTGGTCCGCCATGTTTATCGATCGGGCCGGCCTGGATGCCGTCAGCGCCTATCGCCCGGCGTTCGGCGCGACAGCCGAGGGTGCGCCCTACAACCGGCTGTGGCCGTCGATTCGCGATCAGTTACTTCTGGGCGAGATCGGACTGGGGGGTAATCCCCGCAGACAACTGGTCGTTCCCCTGATGAGCGGAGCCGATCACACCCCCAGGCACATCAAACAGCCCGCAGCGTTCGGACCGGAGCACTATCGGGATCCGCGCCCTGGCGAGTTCCGTGAGCACCTGCTGGCCGGACTGCGCTGGACCGCGGCGCATCCGCGAAACTGTCCGGCCCAGACGGTGCTGGTGTATGCATGGAATGAACACTCTGAGGGCGGTTGCGTCTGTCCCACGATGGGCGATCCGCCGGACTACCGTCCTGATACGCATCTGCTGGATGAACTGGCAGAAGCCGTTCGACGCTTCCGTGCGGAACAACGCTGATGAATTGCCGTCCAACCAGTTTCTGTGACTCCATACTGCTGTTCCACGTGTCGCCTGCGTTCGGGAATAGTGTGGCTGCCGTGCGTGACTTGACCAGCCTGACGCGCATCTGTCAAGCCTTGCGTCCACTGACAGACCGGTACCGTGTGGCAGTGCTCTTCGACCCGTCGTTGCGGGATCAAGACGCAGTGGTGCGCTGTCTGGACCGCTGCGCGGCATGGGACCTGCCGTTTGTACTGGACTTGTGT
>CAZHSN010000214.1:0-5585 GCA_964535125.1 uncultured bacterium | reverse complement strand
GGCCACATACTGGAACCCGGTGTTGGGCGCCGGCACGCCCGCCTGGCCGTACAGGTTCCATCCCCAGGCGCTAAGTGTGCCCGCATCCGAAAGCGCGACCGAATGGTAACCGCCGGATGACACCTGTACCCAGTTGTCTCCGCCAGGAGGATTGCACTGCCCGGAGTCGTTGTCACCCGTACACTCAATCCGCCCTGTATCCAGAACCACAGCCATATGGTTGCCCCCGGATGATGCCCATCGAATGGGCCGCTCTGGATTAGCCACGCCGCACTGGCCCCAGTTGTTTCGACCGTATGACCGGATCGTGCCGTCCAGCAGCATCACCGCCGTGTGCTCATCGCCGCAGTCGATCTGACGGCAGATCAACTGTTCGGGAACTGCCGTCTGCCCATAGTTGTTACGTCCCCATACCACGGGATAGCCCGGACCTCTCAGTGCCGCCGAGTGGTACCACCCGCCGGCGATCGCTGTGTAACCGGAGTTTGGTTCGGGTACATTGCATTGACCGTATTCGTTGTGTCCCCAGCAGATTATTGAACCATCTTGTTTCAACCCCAGTGAGTGTTCGGCGCCTGCGGCCACGGCAACAAAGCCCTTATTGGGCTCTGGGACATTGCATTGCCCCCAGCCATTTGCACCCCAGCACACTACCGAGCCGTTCTGCTTGAGGGCAACATTGTGATACCTGCCCGCACTGATCGCTACAAACTGCGTATTAGGCGCAGGTACATTCAGCTGCCCTTCCATGTCGCGTCCCCAGCAATAGATGCTGCCGTCGGTCCGGATTGCCGCATAGTGGTACCAGCCGCAGGCAACATCGACAAAGCCGGTATTCGGATCGGGCAGGTTAGCGTACTCACCCCAACACCGCACGGTTCCATCGGGCTTTAAGCCAATGAAGACGTTACGGCGTGTGTCTATTTTGGTGAACCCTTGTTCTCCCGGAGTACACTGCATGTACGTACTCTCACCCCATCCGACAACGCGACCGTTGCGCTGCAGCACAAGCGTTTGATCCCCGCCGGCGACCAGATCGCCGGTCGGGTTCACCGGTCCAGGCCAAATACGTCCCGACAGCCCGACCAACACCTCTACCTGTGCACAAGCCGCCATCGAGACGGCAATACACAGGATCGCGCCCATGCAGCCGTATAATCCGTTTCGTTTCATGACGATCCTCCTCTGTGCTATCAGCCGTTTCTTGCCTGCCGGTAACCGGCTATTCCGCCGAGCAACAGCCCACCAAGCAGAGCGATCAATGGCCACCGGATGACGGATGACTCGGACTGGCTCTCGTGTGCGTGCTCGTGCGCTGCCTGTTTCGTATCATCCGGGTTCAGGATCAACGCACGCACAGGCAACGCATCGGTCTGCGGCGGAGCCGGCGTCAGCTTGGACAACTCACAGCAGGATGATCCGTCCGAGTGATCATGACCGTGACCGCCTTCAGCCCCATGCTCGCATGGAGCATGCTCTTCAACCAGTCGGCTGTTGAGTATGAACGGACCGTATACCGTGATTGATTCGACACGATTATCTCGCAAGGTGAAGGTGACCAATCCGCCGTTCTTACGCACCAGCCAGGTGGCGCCAGCCGGTGCGTCATCGGGCATACGCAGGAATTCAGGCAGCTTGCTCATGTTGAGCGTTTCACCCAGACGTAACCCCACGGCCCCCAGCCCCGGATCAATACGCAGAGCCGGATCGATGTCGGCGCCCATGCGCTCATATGCCCGGGTCATGTCGTTATCGGCAGCATAGACAATGACCCCGGCAAACGCGCTTGACTCCGGACGGCGTATCAACCCCAATCCAACGGTGGGAAGCCAGACGACACCGGATGCATCCGCACGCAACGGCATCACGATGGGGGCGGCAGCGGCCACAGGCGTCGCCGGATCCGCCGCCCGACATGGACTGTACATCAGGATGAGCGCCATCAACAGATATAGTCGCATGCAGTTCATCGACGCAGCCTCCCGGAATACCGCCCGAAGCCCCACCCGGCCAACAGACCGACGGCTGCCAGCACACCGATAGCCCCGCGGGTTTCCAACCACGACGACAAAGAGGCGGCGGCATGTTCATGGCCGTGCTCATGGCCATCATCTTCAACGGCAGGTACATGTGAAACAGCCTGCGCCCACGTAGGCCAGCGCACGCTAACCGGCTGTACAGCGCCTCTGTCGCCTTGGATGATCACCTTCCCCACAACCGCGACGGCCTGAATGATGTGCTTGTGATGGTAAACCTGTACGAGCGCGCCGTCATCGCGCCAGAGATAGACATTCGGGCCGCTGTATGGCAGAAAGGCAGGAGCATACAGCCTCAGATGGGCTGGCAACGTGCTGACATCCAGTTTCTCGCCCACTACCAGCCCGGCGGCTTGAACTCCCGGAACGACGCGGTAACGTTCCGGAACCGCCGGATCCGGCTTCATCCGCGCTGCCGGTGTAGCGGACCATATGATCGCGCCAGCCAGTGACTTGCCGTCAGCGCCGAGTATCCGAACCAGTCCGGTACGGAGTTCACCGGAGACACCTCCACAATCCGCCGGAACGGTGATCACCGGTGCGGGCGGATTGGTCTGCATCAAGTCCATCATGGTACCGGGAGGCGCTGTACTGCCGGGTGTGATGCATACCACGCACAACACCCCGACCGCTCTCGCCCAGATGTCTCTACGCAACAGGCACCTCCTTATGGTGACGGCGCACCCTCGCGGGCACGCTGTTGCTCCTCAAGCGGGCCGATCAGAGCCTGATCAAACCACTGCACATGCGTTCGCGTCCGCTCATCACGCGCCAGTGTGTGCGCACGGTCCAGCAACTCCCGGTACCGATTGAGACGAACCGGCATCGCCAAGTGAAGCGTGATCGCACGGTCATGATGCAGATGACCTGCAGACTGACGCACCGATTCCGGGTACTCCGCTGGGTTGGTAAACACCTGCTCCATCTCCAGGTATAGTTGCCGCATTGGTGCGGCTGCCGCACCAAAATACCGGTTGAAGAACCGGTCAATCAACGCATCGACAGGTTGCCTGGGGTCCTGCAAAAGCTTCCAGTGCACATACAGTTCCACCTGGTCGGCCACATATGTCTGGTTGAATTCACCGCTGTGCTCCAAGAAGACGCCCTCGATACCTGCTGCGTCAAACATGGCGATCTGACGCGCCATCTGATGCACAAAGAAACCCGGAAACATCCGAAACTTCTCATACTGGGCGTTCAACGCCGGGAAGTTGTAGTACAGCCAGACATATAGCGGACGCCGCGTGCCTTCTCGCGCTACCCATTCATTCAAAATCCGCGTATCGTTCGCTTCCATGGATGGACACCACCAGTTGCGCGTATGCAGGCACATCATCACACCGATATTAGGCTCCAACTCGATCCCGGGATGATACGCGTACTCCCAATACGCCAGCGTAGCGATCCGCTGAGAGGGCGCGAATTCGCGCACCTGCCTGGCGACCCGATTGATGAAGTCGAACCAATAAGCGCTTCTCAGGCCTGTGCTGAACTGAGGATTGACCTTCTGAGACGGATCCACCATCGGTTCGCAGCGCTCACAGCGGCACCAGCCGTTGTTGTCCTCCGGAGCGAGTCCATACCAAGGCCCAGCGGTCGCGGTGCCCGGATGGGCTTTACCGGTACGGAAGTATTCCGCGGCATCGGCTGCTACCTGCGCTGTGAATTCGGAGTTCGTAAAGCACATCTGCGGCGGACGGCCTGTGTGCCCCTGGGCGAACCACTCAGGATGTGTGGTCAAGAATCGGTCGTAGAAACCCGAAAAAGAGTGGCACGCCCAGAACGGTTCACCGCCCTGCCGCACCCTGTATCGCCACAATGCGTCCTCATTGGAGTCCACCGGATCCTCCGGAGTCGGGAGAAACAGTGTCGCAGGGGTCATCCAGCGGTACGCGAACCGGGGCTTGGTCTTGATGTCAGAGCCTCGCACCACCAACGACTTTCGTTTCGGCACCCATAGACCACTCTGTCCAGGCGTCAGCCAGTCGACATCGCAGTCACGCTCCAGGAACGCGTATACGGCATCCATGGTCCCTTTGCGGGTAAAGAAGCCCGGCGCACGCAATGCGTCCGGCCCCGTACCGGGCGATGCCGCAGATTCCAGGCTGTTCAGCAACCTCAAGCAGCGTGTATGTGCGTCCTGCTCGGGCAGCTTCGCGCTGGACCCGCCGGCTCCCCGCGGTTCAACGGAAATCCGTACGGCCGCCACGGCGCCCTGCAGCCGATTACCGACAGCGGCGCTGTAGGGATACCCGCCCACAAACACATTCGACTTGGCGCAGGCGGTACGCCGGTAAGTGGCCTCACCGTGTTTGACTCCATCGACCCACAGCCGGATCAGGCCTTCGGCCATGCTCCATTCCGCTTGGATGTGATGCCATCCGGAAGCCAGTTCCGCCGATTCGAGACTGGTCACCTGATCGCCGTCATACAAGCGGTAGTTGGCCCGGTTTGTGCCGCCAATTCGTTGAATGATCTGATAAGTCCATGGCGCCGGGCTGTCCACCCGGATGATCGTGCCATCGGTTGTCTGCCCGTCATCGAACCGGACCCAGGCTTCGGCGCACCCGGCGTCGTCATCCCATACACGGCCCAACGATACGCTGGCGTTCTCAGCGCCAAACACAAGCGCCTTGCCCATCGGTGAGTCCGTCAACCGCCATGGGCTGCGATAGGGTTCAAGCGTCGCGTCGTCACACCCCATCAGCACCAAGCGATCAGGCCGGTAACGGATCAGGTACTCGCCTGGCCCCAGAGCGGCCTCTCGGATGCCCATCGCCTGTGTGTAGCGGCTGGCGCCCACACAGACCAGCGGTCCCTCTGGCGACTCGGCATCGGTCACCACTGGCAGGCGCACGCCGGTAATCAGTTGAATGTGATACTGCAGTTCTTCAGCAGCAAATACCGCACTGCGGGTAGGTGCGGCTGACAACATGATCGATGCGCGCGCTGTCCCGTTCCGCACCAGTTCGAGCCCTTGAGTCCCGGATGCCGCGGCGACAGACGCCACCAACAGCATGCATATGGCCAATCGTATCCAGATCTCCGTGCCGCTCATGCGATCCCTCCCGCCATGCGACGTCGTTGAGATGCCTATTCCACCATCGCGGCGCGTAACGCCAGATCAGCCACACGTGCGTTGCACTGGCCACCCAAGGTCAGGTTCTGCGCCAATTCTTGTGCGCGGTGAACGCGACCGCGCTGAGCCCGTTGTGCGGCCTCTTGACCGTTCAACACCAGCGTAAATAACCCATTGTCATACCGCAACGCGACATGGTGCCAGCGTCCTACCGGTACAGGCGCCGATATCCCCGGATCGTCTGCTACCGCTGTGCCCTCCGTACCCAGCCAGGCACGCAGTTGGCCATTTTCCAAGGCGACGCGGTACGCGTGCGGTTTATCGATCAAAACGGAGCGCTGACCTCCCTCGATCTTCAGCCAGAACGAAAGGTCCAGCCGATCCATGCCATCCAGCATGCGGGTGTGGACTCCATTGGTGTCATGCACGTAGGCGCTCCAACCCGGTTGCAAACGCAACACCGAACGGTT
>CAZHSN010000213.1:0-5632 GCA_964535125.1 uncultured bacterium | reverse complement strand
CGGCGTCCGTCGTGACCGCACATCAGCGCGCCGATGAGTACGCCGTCAATGCGCGCTATCGATGACAATCCGGGATTGCGCTGTAGATATCGCGTCACGCGCTCCAAGTTATCGAACTCCAGATTGATACGCAGTTCATCGGTACGTTGCCACAACGCCGCCACGTCGTCATAATCTGACGGCTGCATGGCGACCACATGGTATTCCATCTGTTCCCTCCTCTGCCTGACGGCACAGCCGTACAGGGCGTGCATCCTCAGGCAACGCGTATAGTATATTGAGTGTATCCAGACAGGAGACGCTACATGGCCGCCACACATGCGATCCCGAAAGAACACCTGATGGAGATGGTCCGTATGGCCGGGTTGGCTCCGTCAGGCCACAATACGCAGCCATGGCATATACGCTATGTTGACGATACGATCCGCATACTCCCCGACTGGTCGCGCCGTCTGCCTGTAGTCGACGCCGACGATCACGCGCTATATATCAGCCTGGGCTGTGCGGTTGAAAATCTGTGCATTGCGGCACAACACCTCGGATACACAACATCCGTCTCGTTCTTTCCGACCGCTGAACCCGAAGGGTGTATACAAACCAAGCTGACCCACAACCCGGATCTGCAGTCCAGCACCGATCCCTCGCTGTTTGAGGCGATCCCGCGCAGGCAGACGAACCGAAAACAATATGACAGGCGTCCCTTATCGGAGTCTGATCTGCAGCAACTTCAGTGTGTACCCATGCCGGACGGCATCCAGGCCATCTTACTGACAGATCCCCAGACTATGGAGCCGCTTCTACCGGTAATCGAAGAGGCGACGCGCAACCAGTTCTCCGACGCAGCATTCCGCGAGGAGTTGGTCCGGTGGATCCGGTTCAGCCGTAAGGAAGTGCTGAGCCATCATGACGGTCTGGTCGCTCAGGCGATGGGGTTGCCCAACGTTCCGCGAAAGCTGGGCGAATGGATCATGCAACGGTTTGCGACCGCAAAGACAGAACCGGCGCGTATGGTACGCATGGCGCGAAGCGCCTCCGCGATGGCCGTGTTCACTGCAGCCCACCATGACCGGACACATTGGGTGCGCCTGGGCATGGGCTTTGAACGCTTCGCGTTGAAAGCCACTACGTTGGGCATAGCTCATGCACACATGAACATGCCGTGTGAGGACACCGCGATGCGAGCCAAATTGGCCACCGCGATCGGCCAACCGGAGAACGTTCCGTTGTTATTGCTGCGACTGGGATATGCTGAGCCAATGCCGCACTCCCCGCGTCGCCCGCTTGAAACGTTCGCAGAGTAATCAGGGGCCTCGTTGGCGCAGGTACGCCTGGACGTCGGCATTATAGACCACAGACTCCACGGTGAACACAGCCCATGGGCGCATCTCATCCATCCACGTCACCGCCCCGGTGTGCGGAACGCGATGGCCGTTTATCACCCGAACCGGTCCTGCCTCGTTGATCCACAGTGTCTGATGCGAGTGTCCGGCTTTATACCGCATTGACTCCAGCATCGTCAGTCTTCCATCCCGGGGATCGAAGCGGACTATGAACGCATCATGTCCCGAACTTCGTGGAGTCAACAACACAGCGGTCTGATCATCCACCGCCTGCCACCTCACATCAGGATGGAGCAGCCACACCGATGGAAACCAGATCGCCTCGGCCCATAGCGCCAACCGAGCGCCTTGATCGACCTCCGGTCCTTCCTGAACGCCGAACGGCAATTCCAGACGTGCGTGCGCATCCAGATAATACTCATTGACACGCATGACTGGAATGCCAAACCAGGTGACTTCGATGTAGTGGCGATACGCAACACCAGCCTGATGAACGAAACGAAAACGCGCTGGGAAGGTGATACCACCCAGGCGCAGCAACGCACGCCCGCTGATGACCGCAGACGTGATCATTGGAATCTGATCGCCATAAACAGACCGCGCATATCGTTCCACAGGTTCTGGCAGGCTGCCTGGAACGGCATGCACGGACAGACGGTCTGCCTTGCTCTGAACAGGGCTAAACGGGCGAGGCGGTACACGCAGACCCAGCCACCCGACCAATAACAGCAGGACTATTGTAGCAACCACCCAAAACGCCATACGTGTCCACCGCCTCATCGGAGCGCATCCTCATCCTTGGGTATTGTAATCTCCACGGTGACCCCCTCGCCCGGAACGCTGTGCACAGACAACGCGCCGCCGTGCGCTTTCACCAGCCGACTGGCGATACTTAAGCCCAGCCCGGAATGACCATCATGCGGAGACCGGGCCGGATCGGCACGGTAGAACGGATCCAGCACGTGCGGCAGATGCTCCGCACTGATGCCTCGCCCTGTATCGATGATACAGATCCGTATGGGGTCGCCGGCGTCGATCAGAACATGCACCCGGGCTCCCTCTCCCGCGTAGGCGACCGCGTTACCGATCACATTGTCGATAACTTGCGTTAAACGATCTGCATCGACATGCGCCCATACCGGCGGACCATCCTGTGCGGATTCCAGTGTCACGCCTTGCCGATGTGCGGCGTCGCGGTGAGCTTCGAGAACCTTGCGGACCAGCGTACGCAGGTCGGTCGGTCTGCGCTTTAGCGGTAACTCCGTGTGATCCAGCTGCGCCAGTTCCATCAAATCCTGCACCAACCGGCTGAGGCGCTGCGCCGTATCGTAGATAGCGGCAATGGCATACGCCCGGCGGTCGGGATCATCCGCGACACCATCCCGCAACGCTCCCGCCATCGTGCACAGGGTTGTCACCGGGCTTCGCAACTCATGCGCCATGTCGGCTAGAAACTGCCGCCTTCGTTGCGCTTCGTCCTCCAGGCGGCGGATATGCCCGGAGACCTGTGCAGCCATATCGTTCATGGCCTGAGCGACTGCAGCGAACTCATCATGACCGCATGCCGGGATGCGGTACTCAAACACCCCCGCTTGATAGGCGCCTGCGCCGGATGCCAGCGCAGCCAACGGACGGGTAAACCATCGGGCCAGCGTCACCCCGGCCAGGCCTGCCGCCGCAAACGCAACGGTCAGCCGCAATGCCAAGTCGCGCCAGATCCACGGCGGTACGTCTTCTTGCGGTTGAGGACCGCGGGAGGCGCCGTCGGTATCCTGCGGTGGAACCGGAGGGGGTAACGGCGGCCTACCGGTCAGAAACTCAAGCACGCCGAACCGAGGTTCGCGCGCCGGCATGCGGTGACCGCCAGGCAGCGCCATCTGGTTACGCAACGACAGCATGTTCATATACCCGATGTAGTTGGCCACACCGCCGCTGATGATCCAGGTAAGCACCACCGTGACGAATATGGCTGCGCTCAGGCTTGTCCGCACACTACCCTTCCGGCCGGAATGCATACCCCACCCCCCTGACGGTAACGATCGGGAAGTCCGCACACCCCGCCGTACTCAACTTGTCGCGCAACCGAAACACCAGATTGTCTACCAGACGCAGCTCACCCACAAAGTCGTCACCCCAGACAGCCTGCACCAGTTGTTCGCGTGACAACACCGTCTGCGGGGATTCCATCAGTGTTGTCAACAGCACAAACTCCATCGCGCTCAAGTCCACCTCGGCTCCATCCACTCGTGCCCGATGTTCCTCGCGAGACACGCTCAGATTACGCCAGCGCCAGGAGGGCGGCGGAGCCACGCTGCGTCGCCTGCGCCGTAACAGCGCCTGAATGCGCGCCACCAGTTCCGATACATGGAAGGGTTTGGTCACATAGTCGTCCGCGCCAATGGTCAACGCTCGCACCTTGTCGATGTCTCCATCGCGAGCGGACAGCATGAGGATCATGGCATCTGACTCGGCGCTGATGGTCTCACAAACGTGCATCCCGTCCAGACCGGGCATCATGATATCCAGGATCACCAAATCGGGTTGCTCCGCGCGGAACACGTTCAGTGCGCTCAGGCCGTCCGATGCGGTCAGGACGCGGTACTGCTCCGCCTCCAAATACCAACGTAACCCCTCCACCAGGTTGACATCGTCATCAACGATCAAAATGCAGGTCATCTGTCGCCACCCCCGCCGGGATCCACCCGTCTGATGTCTGTATACCACACCCGCATAGTCCGTCCCGCCGGCTCCAGTCGTGTGCAATCAAACGTAAACAGTCATGCGATGTGCATGTGACAAAAACCATCGTCTACCGCCTGAGGCCCGAGGTCTAATAAGCTGTCCACACCGGACAGGGAGGCACACAATGAACACACTGAGCACATGGATGGCGGCGACAGCGCTCATCGCCTGCGCCGTGGTGACCAGTGCGCAAGCACAGCGCCCTGCAGGTCCTGGCGGACCGGATGGGCAGCCGGGACGCCCCAATCCGGCAATGGCGGCGACACTGTCGAGCGTGTTGACGCCGCCGGCGCCGCAAGTGCTGGAACGGCTGGCTGAGGTAGTGGAATTGACCGATACACAGGCAGGCAAACTCGAGGAGATCATGAAGGCGTCCAACCAGAAACTGCAGACGCTGCGCCAGTCGGCCGCCAAGGCGGTTCAGGCACTGCGCGATGCGCTGGTCAACCCCGATATCGACACGCCCAAGCTTAAGGAGTTGGCGGCTTCGGCGCAAAAAGCCGATACGGCACTCTCCGCTGCAGGACTGGACATCTGGATACAGGTGCGCTCCATTCTTAACTCCGAACAACTCGTCGCACTCCAGCGGATGTCCGCTCCGCGTCCCGGCGGACCCGGCGGGCCTGGTGGTCCGCAGCGTCCGGACGGCCCCCCTATGGAAGGGCAGCCGTTTGGCCCGCCTCCATCCCATTGACCCTGCTGATATCCGCAGCCGGGGCGCCGACAAAGGCGCCTCGGCCATACACCGACACCATCGTCAAGAAGGTAATCCTATGAAACATAGACTTCACACCACGCCGCTGCGTCAACGGAGGCGAACCCCTGCCATCGTAACCTGGATCGCAACCGTGCTGTTGAGCGTCACCATTGCCGACCACGCGCTGTCGGAACCGCTCAACCTGCCCCAGTGCATTGAGCAGGCCATGAAACACAACCCCGATGTGCGGCTGGCTCGGAATGGAACACAGACGGCGCGGATCCGACGTCAGGCGGCAATGAATGGATATCTGCCCCGCCTGACAGCACAGTATGCCCTGATGAACGACACGCAGCGCGCCGGCGCCCGGAGCAACGACACCGGCGTGACGCTGGCAGTGGAGCATACCCTGTATGATGGAGGCATCCGCGAAGCCGGTGTGCAACAGGCTCGTCATCAGGAACAGCAGACCATGGCTGACAGCATGCGTACGGAGCACACCGTGCAGCTGGAAACCACCCGGGCCTATCTGGAAGCACTGCGGGCGCGTGATCTGCATGCTGTCGCGTCCAGCAGCAGACGGTACATCGCGCGTCTGCGCGAAGAAGTGCAGGCGCGCGCCGAACAAGGACTCTCTGCGGCGGCCGATGTCCTTCCAGTCGAAGCCCAACTGGCCAGTGCCGATGTCGCGCTGATCGCCACACAGGCATCCATACAGACCAGTTTGATCGACCTCCAGATCGTGATGGGAGTGACGCCGGATCCCGGATTCCAGATCGTGGACCTGCGGCCGGATCGAACGGCAGCCGTTCCGTCACTCTCCGAATTGTTGGCGTTGGCTCAGGCAGAACGT
>CAZHSN010000212.1:0-5710 GCA_964535125.1 uncultured bacterium | reverse complement strand
GTATGTCTTGAACGGCTGTAACGTAACGAAACCCATCAACGGCCGGCTCACAATCGGGCTAGGACCTCATCAGCCAGTAGTCTGCAGGTAAACGCAAGTCATCTACCAGCCACCGCTTCAAATTGCTGACGCCGCTGAGCCGATCCATAGGGGTACGGGCATCCCAGTATGGGTTTCGGGCAAAGATGGGCAGCAGTATCGGTGAGCCCTTGGGCCGGCTCCCGGCGGACAAGAACACCGGCCAGACGTGCTTGACGAAGCGCTCGGTGTACCGCTTGATCTCGGGGCGGCCGTCATCATCCCAGAGTACGGGTTCTGCCGCGCCATGGTGATAGTTGCCCATCAGGCTCCACAGAGCAATCGCCTCGGGATGGCGCGTTCTGGATTCGATCTCCACGATCAGTGTGCGGTACCAGACGGCCGACGCAAGCCAAGGCCTGTCACCGGCGGTGGGCCACCAGGGATCTGCCGGATGCCCAATGTGACTCGCGCTGTCGATGGCGTAAGGTATCCAGCGGTTGTCCACCAGGTCCAGTTCTACACTCAACCCCTCTTCGTTGCAGTCATCGACGAATTCCGCAACATGGGTAACGAACTGGTGGTCCAGCCACTGATCCGGTGCGTCACCCCATCGGTTACCGCGCGCCGGCGTACGCAGGCTGTTGGGGATCATCACGAACAGATCCAGCAGGTTCAAGCGGGTCGTGCTGCGGATGGCCTGAAGATGCCTCCGAACCGTCTCCCGCTGTTGGCCATAATGAAGCAGCCAGGGATAGTTTGGATCGGCCGCTACCTGCGGATTGAAGAACACGCCGCGCCAGTCTGTACGTGGAACATGCCGTACACGATGCATGGCTACAGGTCCGCTTCCCAACGCCGAAACAGCAGGCGATGTACGGAAACGCGCTCTGCCGCTTCGGTATTCGCTATGCGCACCCAGGCAGACTCGCTGCGATACGCGCCATAGGCGGTGATCCGCTGCACAAACGCCGGACGCCGATAACATCCCCCTGTATCGCGTAAACGCACGAACACCCGGCCAGTCGGGTTCAGGTAACCCGTCATGTCAACCATCCGAATCCAGGCCACCTCGTCGCCGCCTATCCGTTCATCCGCACAGAGCTCCTGTCGCCAGCGCCTGCCGTCAGCAGAACACTCCAGTACATATCCGTTACCGAGCATCACCTCCAGACGGCAAAGCACCACCTGCTGCATATCCATACAATAGGTAAGCTGGCCACGCGGAGACGCGTATCGCCGGCCATACTCCACCACTCCCGTATATCCGATGAGGGACCGCCAGTCGTTGATCGGATGCAGACTGACCACCGGCAGGAGTTGATCCGGCCTGCCTGTCAAAAACGACAAGTCAATCGCTTGTTCGGATATACCCTCGCTTAAGGTATCCAGGCACGTGTGCCAGCGATCCCCATCGGGGGATGCGTCAACCTGGTACCCCGGTCCGCGCATAAAGAGATGCAGCGACGCGTGCCCGGAGTCGGCCAACGGCAATCGGTAGACCACCGACTGACGCCCGACGCAGGTGCGACATCCGCGACGCACCCGACCGCTTGAATGAGCCAATATAGTTTCCTCAGCCTTACTGCCGGGAATGATCACATGCTGTGACATCTGCCGCTTTGGCGGTATGCGTTGAGGGTCAACCTGCCGACTCGAGGGGGCTCCTGGCAGAAAGTATGGATTGTCGATCACACGCGCCTCGGTGATCCTCACGCTCCCGTCCTGCCGATACACAGGAAAGGCGCCGACGGGTATAACCCACTGACGCCGGTGCGGGAGATTGGCTCCGCGCAGCGAGAACCCCACATAGTCCGGGCCGGCATCGCAGCAGGCCCATGGTCCAGCGCCGGTATCGTTCCAGACCTCTTTCAAAGGGCGTTGAGGGTCATGCCAGCCGTTCGGAGCATCCAGATGGATCAACCGATCCACATGTTCGCTCATTCCGGCGTGTCCCCAAATCGCCAACGGCAGCGCTCCGGCATAGGTATCGAATCCGCCTGGCGCGTCCAGGGGTACACCGTACCGGTAGATCGCATGGGAATCGATGGTGTACACCGTGAGTGCGCGCTCCCAGATGCGACGGCAGGCGTCTCTGCCGGTCGCCTCATAGGCCAGCCAGACGGCCTTCATCGCGTTGAAGTGCTCCCAGCCGCTGGCCCATCCGGTGCCGTCATATCCATGTCGCGCTGTGACCATCCGATCCATCCACTGGGAGACCATCCGATCACATCGGCTGGCCAGTGCTCTGTCCCCGGCTGCACGCGCCGCCTTCAACAGCCAGGCGGCCGCACGCAACGCGAAGTAGACTCGGATCAACTGCATGCCCTGCGTGTCGTCATCATGCAGTGTATCTACGGCATGACGGGCATGGACGCGCACCATGTCCCCGGCCGGGTCACGATAGCGCGTCAGCAGATAGGCAGCGGCGGACAGTCCCGCTGCGGCCGCGTTCTGCAGTTCCTGCATCGGATGTCCGTTGAGCGCTGTCACCCCGTGAGCGACCAGGCGCTCAGCGTTCCGGTGGATCATGCTGAGATCCGCGTCGCTGAACATGGTAAACGGAAGCAGTGAGACACGGCCCCACACGCGGTGATTGCGGCGCCCGAAAGTGATGCGTATCTGCCCGAAGCCGTGTTCCTTTCTGGCCTCCACGCGCTCAGGACGTCCGGTCCAAAGAATCAATAGACCGGCCAAATGCCCCCAGCTGCCGAACGCCGTGCGCTTGGCCACAAGTAGATACCGATACTTTGGATAATCATCGGACCAGTTGCCGTCGACATCCGAACGCACGGTTCGCCCGTCAGGAAGAAAGATCAACCCGGGCGCCGCGGAGTCGCGCAGCATTGCGATACCAGACTCCGGATCGCCAATCCGGAGACATATCTGATCAGCATCCTTGGATCGCACCTCACACTGCGGGATCCGCCCTTCATCGGAAGGCCAGACAGAACACTCCAGATCGGCGCGAACAGCACCCCACACATACTGGCGCGAGTATGTGTAGGGCGACGCGTTCCAGTGCTGCGGTTGGCGAGCCATTGCCGGAGAGGACGCGCCGGCAGGGAACTCGGAGATGCGTGCAAAGGCGCCGTCCAGCCGTTCGCCCCGATGTGCAGCCTCTAAGCCGATACGGACCAGGGACTCGTTGTAGTCCTGCAGGTTGGCCAGCGCCACAGCACCATCCCTATGCGTGGCCGCATCGGTTTGCAGCAGGAACACCTTGCCGCCGGTGCGGCGACGGAAGAAGTAGCGTCCACGGGTTCCTGGAACATGAGACGCAATCAAGCCAAGCGCCATGCGGCGCATCAACTCCAGCCTCACTACCGGTGAATACTCCGCTTCCCAAGCCAGCCCCTCCATGAAACGGCCCATGTCATCGGGATAGCGCAAGTGAAACGCATCGCTCTGTGCTTCATCTCCCTGCAGGTGTGTGTAACTCAGCACGTTGCTGCGGCAATCCAGCAGATTTTCGCAGTAGTTCGCGGCCAGATAATTCAACGACAGCAGGTTATAGGGAGCGAAGAGCCTCCGAAGCGGCTCATCGGGGCCGATCGGAGGTGCTCCGCCGAATGCCGGACCAGCAGGACTGCGCATCACGATACCCCGGAACGCGTCACCTGATGACGGTTGGTGCTGGTAGAGTATACGCCCTGAAGCCTCTGGACACCTGCCCAGGACACGGCTCCGCAGGTTACCCTGCTGTGTCCTGAAGGAACTGAGCGACCTGCGGTTGCACCATGTCTCGGTGTGTGAAGATGGCCGCATGCTCGCCATCTTCCACCGTGACCAGTTCACTGTTGGCGATACGCGTGTGCAACGCACGGGCGTGTGGATCATACGGCGCCATCGGGTCTTTCTTGCCATGGATGATCAACGTGGGTGCGGTGATCCGCTCCAGCGGATACGACGTGCGACGTGTCACGCGGATGTCGTTCTCGGTGCCCCGCATCCGACGTTCGACCCGGTCCCAGGTGCTGACCAGCAACGCGGTGAACAACGCTCCGGCAGCCGGATCTGCGAGGGTGCGCCGCCGCAGATCGGGGTCTGAGATCGAGCGACTGGCCGCAAGGTCCAGATCCGCATACAGCTTCTGCCGCAACCGGTGCGTCAGGGCAGGTACATACATCATCCACTTCGTGAGTCGAAACGACAGCGGGATCGGTGTATCCATGATCTCGCCACAGGTGGACACCAGCACGAGTCCCCTGCACCGGTCGGGGTGGCGTATCGCGAAATGAAGCGCGCTATAGCCGCCGCCGGACACGGCCATAAACACCGCACGGTCGATCTGCAAGGCATCCAGCAATGCGGCGCACAGGTCGGCCTGACGATCCGGTGACGCGTTCGGCGCCAATGGCGTACCCAGATACCCTGGGCGGGATACACAGATATAGCGGTAGCCCGCCGCGCCTATGGTCTGCGTCAACAGCCAACTCTGGTCGTATCCGCCCATGGCGCCGTGTGCGGCCAGCACGGCCGGACCGTCGCCATACGCATAATACTCCACCGGTCCCATCGGCGTGGTCACACGGCTCGGCGTCAGCGCGTCCATCTGCCGGTGTATGGATGTACGCGCAAAATCAGTTATCTGCATGCAATGTTGTCTCCTCCCGAAGTATAAACAGGCCTGCCAGCACGTCAGGATCGGGCGACCGGTACGTGGATGTGAAGACCGCCCGGTGCATGGCCAGCCCCTTGATGGTCGTCCAGAACAACAGCGAGAGCACCTCCGGATCGTGCGGCGGCACCACCCCCTCGATCTGCCCCTGCCTGAGTATGCGTTCGATGACTTGATACGGCCTGTGGCTTTCTTCGGCGATCAACCGTCTGGCATCGTCCGGCGTCGCCTCCGACACACCGGCCTGGGCGATCAACAGAACTGTACTGGCGAAGGCCGCGCTCTGCTCTATGCTGCGCAGCAGTTCCGACAGCGCCAGCCGGATCTTCTGTGCTGTCGGCATCGGGGCAGCTTCCAGTTCCCGGCATGCGGTGTTCATCTGTTCAAACGCGTGGCGGATCAACGCGGTATAGATCTCCTCTTTCGAAGCGAAGTAGTGGTAGAGAAGCCCCTGAGACATACCCACCGCGGACGCGATGTCGGTGACCTTGGTACCCGCCAGCCCCCTTGATGCGAACAGCCGCAGCGCCTCCTGCAGGATCGCCTCCCGGCGCGCGTCACGCATCTTCTGATTGCTTGTGTCGCTGCGTGCCATCATCCCCTCATATATTGAGTGACTTTTCAATCAATATATATCACACGGGCGGGCAAACAAGCAAACGGCGAAACCGGATGAGACTCCTCATCGTCAGACAAGGTGGTGCATGGTATAATCAAAAGACCTGAGGACCCTGGGGGCGATTGGTGTAGACAGGGCGCGGGATGGAATTGGTTGCGAGCCGAGGCGCCGCTGGCCTCGTAAAAAGCGGCAAAACAATAAGAGCGACTCCTCAGTACGCTCTCGCCGCCTAACTAAGGCGGCCGTCTGACCACCCCTGGTCGGTTGGGGTGATGTTCAGGCGTGTCTAAATCCGACTAGCGCCGGGCGAATGTTCTCCGTGTCCGGGGCGAAAACGCAGGGAGGACTGGTTGTCAGACAGGCTGGTCGACGGGCCGATCTGACAGCGAGATAAACCCGACGACTACGCTCGTAGACGCCGTTCCTGATCCGTTCTGGACGGGGGTTCGAGT
>CAZHSN010000211.1:0-5742 GCA_964535125.1 uncultured bacterium | reverse complement strand
ACAGGCAAGCATACGAAGCGTCACACCTCATGTCACGGCCACGCCGGAGGGTGCCTTGTGGCGCGATCCCACCAACATGGCCGCGGCGGGACATACCGTACAGATGCCCATCACGCGCATCGAATGGGAAGTCACCCGACCGGAGCATCGTCAGGTAACCATCCGGTGGCGGTGAGGGACTCCAACACCCAATGAACCGCACGCCCGGAGGCCGCCTACGCGGCTGCCGGGCGTGCGGCAACTCCGTTCAAGCGGCTGTGTACGCCTGGATCACCGCCCGTAAGGTCACCGCGCCGTCCTGCGGACAGGCCTGGAAGCTCTCCATGGTCTGGCAGCGTCCGGTCTCCGTATCGATCTCCAGCGCCGCGCCGCTGACAAACGCCGGTCCGTCCGCCAGTTCGAACCGCGCAGGCATGGCGGTGCGAAACCGATGGAGAATCGCCTCGGGCTTCATGCCCAGCACGGACTCCACCGGACCGCACATTCCCACATCAGATACAAACGCGGTTCCAGCGGCCGATATACGGGCGTCGGCGGTCTGTACATGTGTATGGGTGCCCAACACCGCGGAACATCGTCCGTCCACGGCGATCGCCAGTGCACGTTTTTCACTGGTGGCCTCCGCGTGCATGTCGATCATCACCACCGGCGTCCGCTCGCGTAACCGCTCCAACAGGGTGTCCGCCGCCGGAAACGGATCGTCCAGCGCATCCATAAAGACACGCCCGCTGAGGTTGGCCACGCCATACAGTACGCCGTTCTTCTCGAACAGGCCCCAGCCCGCGCCGGGACAACCGGCCGGATAGTTCGCCGGGCGCAGCACACGCGGGTTGGCGTTCAGCAGATCATAGATCCGCCGGTCCTTCCACACGTGGTTACCCAGCGTCAGCACATCGATCCCGCTGTCCAGCAGTTCGCAGGCGGTTTCCGGGGCGATCCCCAGCCCACCCGAAGCGTTCTCGGCGTTGGCGATGATCACGTCGGTATGGTACCGCTGCGTGAGTGCGGGCAGGCACTGAGCCACCGCCTGGCGTCCGGGCTTGCCCACGATGTCGCCCAGGAACAGAACGCGCAGCCGGTCCATCAACGCGCGTACTCCACCGCACGCGTCTCCCGCACTACAGTGACACGGATCTGCCCCGGGTATTCCATCTCGTCCTCTATGCGCTTCGCGATGTCGCGCGCCAGTTTCTGGGCCCCCAGATCGTCCACCTGATCGGGACGCACAATCAGCCGCACCTCGCGCCCGGCCTGCACTGCGAAGGTGGACTCGACACCGGCGAACGACTCACCGATGCGCTCCAGATGCTTCAACCGCTTGACGTAGGTCTCCAGCATCTCGCGGCGTGCGCCGGGACGGGCGGCCGACAGCGAGTCGGCTACCATGACCAGCAACGCCTCCATCACCGCGGGCGAGTTGGATGGATCGATGTCACGGTGATGGGCGCCGGCGGCGACCACCACATCCTCCGGTTCACCGTACCGGCGCAGCACATCCATGGTCAGCACCGCGTGCGGCGCGTCCTCTTCGTGGTCCAGCGCCTTGCCGATGTCATGCAGCAGCCCGGCGCGCTTGGCCAGCGCGACATTTACATTCAGTTCAGATGCCAGCATGCCTGCCAGCAGGCTGACCTCCACACTGTGCGCCAGCATGTTCTGTCCAAAACTGGTTCGGTACCGCAGCTTGCCCAGCAGCTTGATCAATTCGGGGGCGAGTCCTGTAATCCCGGTATCCAGAATGGCGGTTTCGCCGGCCTCCCAAATCGTCTTGTCCACTTCCTCGCGCGCCTTTTCCACCGCTTCTTCGATGCGCGCCGGATGAATCCGCCCATCGGCGATCAGCGCGCTGAGCGCCAGGCGTGCGACTTCCCGCCGGATGGGGTCGAAGCAACTCAGCACCACCGCCTCGGGTGTGTCGTCAATGACCAGATCGACGCCTGTGGTGACCTCAAACGCCCGAATATTACGGCCTTCCCGGCCTATGATGCGGCCCTTCATGTCGTCGCCGGGGAGGGGCACCACAGACACGGTGGTTTCCGTGACCTGATCGACCGCGCAACGCTGGATTGCATCGATGATGATGCTGCGCGCTCGACGCTCCCCTTCCTGCCGCGCCTCTTCTTCGATGGTGCGGATCAGTTGGGACGCCTCATGGCGCGACTCTTCTTCCACCTGACGCAAGAAAAGCTGCCGCGCCTCATCCTGACTGAGGCCCGCCACCCGCTGCAACTCCTGCCTGGCCGCTTCGGTCAATGCATTCCGTTCGGCCACCAATCGGTCTGCGGCTTCGCGCTGCGTCTCCAGCGTGCGCTTCAGCTGCTCCGCGCTATCCAGCCGCCGTTCCAGTGTCTCTTCCTTTTGTGTCAGCCTTCGCTCCAGCCTCTGCAGTTCGATCCGCTTGTCGCGGTTATCCCGTTCGGCTTCGGCGCGGATCCGGAAGGCGTTCTCCTTGGCCTCCAGTTCCGCCTCTTTCAACAGACGCTCCGCCTGCTCGGCTGCCTGTTGACGCTGACGCTGCACATCGGCCTCGTTTGCGGCCAGACGCGCCTGCGTCTGTTCTATCTCCTGTTGCGCTTGCTGTCGTTCAGCGGCCCAGCGCTGCGTCTGTTCCGCCAACTCGGCCTGCGCCACTTTTAGCGAGTTCAGTTCGGGCGCTATGCGGCGGAACCAGAGCACGGCAAATGCCAACCCCGCGGCCGCCAACCCGATGATCAGGTCGATTATCCACATCCTGCGTCACCTCGTTTCCCCAACTACTGGCTACGAGACGAAGCAAAGGCAGGGAAGAAACACGGTTGATGTAATTCGAGTATACGACATCCGGAGGCCGCGGCGTGAATACGCGGCGGCCTCCACCGAGTGAACCGGAGTGTTTACCGTATCAGCGCCGCAGATGCCCGCTGCCGTATACCACCCATTTGGTGGTGGTCAGCTCTTCCGGCCCTACTGGCCCACGGGCATGCAGCCGATCGGTACTGATGCCCACAACGGCTCCCATTCCGTAGTCGCCTCCGCCGGACAGACGCGTGGAGGCGTTCACCAGCACGGATGCGCTGTCAACACGGGCGGTGAAATGACGGGCCAGCTCCAGCGAGCCGGTGACAATGCCGTCGGTGTGGCCAGAGCCGTACCGCTCGATATGTGCAATCGCAGCGTCGATCCCATCGACCACGCGGATCGCCAGGATGGGGGCCAAATACTCTGCATACCAATCGGATTCGTCGGCGGGATCCATTGGTGTCATCGCCCGGGCTCGTTCACAGCCGCGCAACGTCACCCCGCTGACGCGCAATGCATCGGCCACCGCGGGCAGCAGCCGGCCGACGCATTCGGCATCGACCAGCAGAGTCTCCAGCGCATTGCACACCTCTACCCGCTCACACTTGGAGTTCACCGTAAGCGCCACCGCCATGTCTCGATCGGCGTCGGCCGCCAGATAGAGATGACAGACCCCATCGTAATGCTTGATCACCGGAATACGGCTTTCGTCGGCAATCCGGCGGATGAGTGTTTTCCCGCCGCGAGGGATGATCACATCGATCAACCCTTCCTGCCGCAGCATCGCCCCCACCAAGGCGCGATCCGAAGAACGCACGATCTGCACGGCATCCTCGGGCAGGCCGGCGGCAATACCGGCCTCCACCAGTGCATCCGTTATCGCGATGTTGGTCCTCAGCGCTTCGCTGCCGCCTCTGAGCAGCAGCGCATTCCCGCTTTTGACGCAGACGGAGATTGCATCGGGTGTGACATTCGGGCGGGACTCGTAAATGATGCCGATCACGCCCAGGGGTACGCTGACTCGCTCGACGCGCAATCCGTTTGGGCGTGTATGGCCGCGGGTCACCACACCCAGCGGATCGGGCAGAGCGGCCACCTTCGCCATTCGGTCGCGCACATATGCGAAGATTTTGTCGGATATCTGCAGCCGTTTGAGCAGCGGTTCCGCCAGACCGGCTGCGCGTGCGTCCTGCACATCGGCAGCGTTGGCTTGCAGAATGGCATCCCGATGGGCATCGAGCGCTGCGCCCATCGCCTTCAGGATCGCCTGCCGCGCCGCGCCGGACAGGCTAGCCAGTTGCCGCCCCGCGGCACGCGCCCGCCGGGCCATGTCCCGCATAAGATCGCCGTGTGGCTGGTCCACTTGGCGGCTGTCAGTCATCTCCATAGATCAACTCCGCTCCATACAGGCCATAATCGAACAGGCTGAAGCGTTCCTGCAGGATCGATTCCTGATCGAACGCATTCGGTCCGCACCACAGGTTGTCATCACCTTGCAGTTCGTGCAGCGGTCCCCAGCTGTTCTGCAGTGAGGATACCACTTCGATCTGCAGTTCATTGGGGCCGGTGATCACGTACGGGCTGAGGTCGACCAGCCAGGGACGCCACAGCAGCGGCTGCACCTGGCTGCCGTTGCATGTCAGCTTGACCAGCGTGGCCGAAACGTCGCTGAGCCGCAGCCAGATCGACCGCCCTTGACGGCACTCAAACACCGTTTGGTAACGCATGCGGCCGCTGTAGAAGGGATAGCCTTGATGCAGCCAGCTGCCGCTGGCCAGCCGCTTCGGCTCCTCCACCAGCAGGCCGCGTCGACCATCCGGAGACAGCGACACACCGAAGTCGCCGATCAGGTACGCCGGCTCCACTTCTGTCAGGAAGTCATAACGCACCTGGAAGTCCACGGTGTTGCAGCCTGACCGCACCCACTCACCGATGGGAACCGTCTGAAAGTCCTGGTCCCAGAACCAGCCCAGGTTATCCATCGGCACCGGTTGGCCGTTCACCGTGACGCGGCCTTTATGCAGGTTCTCGATCACCAGACGACAGTCAGGCGCCTCGATGAGGCTCTGGAACCGGTAGCGCAGCACGATATCGCCGCCTTTACCGTCGAACAGCCCCTTACGGAGGCTGACCCACGGCTGCCATTGCAACGCCGGGGTCGTGCCGAAGTGCGCAGCAAGCCGGCGCCGCACCCGATAGTCCAGATCCTCCGGTTCGAAACGGTCACCGCCATCCAGTGACACGGCCATGCGGTCGATCACCAGCACGTTGGGCTGCATCCGCTGGAAGTCGAACGGTCCATCTAGCGTGTGTACCCGCGCAGTGGCGGGTGGATTCGACGGCTGTTCGCCCAGCGCTGCGGGCATCTTACCGCCCACCGTCAGCAGCAGAGATCCCGCCGGATCGAGACGGAATAGGAACCTCCGGCCCGGTCCGCACGGCTGCTCCGGCATCGCCCGAACCGTTCCACTAACTGGATCCCACTGCAAGGCCGGGCCGGACCACCCGTGAACATCCAGCACGGCGTCACGGGGTGAGTCGGGGTCGTTGTTTACGATGAAGAGAATGTGCTGATCGCCATCGAGACGATGGTGCAGGTAGACCCGACTCAGCGGTCGGCCGTCCGGGTCGCGCAGTCGGAAGTCCTGCGGGCATAAGCGCTCGACGGCTCTGCGGATGGTTTCGGCCGCGGCCGGCACATGCACCACAGCCGGTTGCTGCAGCAGCGCTTGCCATTCGGCTTCCGCCGGCTGACCGTCCAGTTCGCATGGATCCGGCCCAGCTACCAGCACCCGGCCGCCGCTTTGCACGAAACGGGAGAGCAGCGCCAACGTGGCCGGCCGCCACGTGACCACCGTGGAACGGCTCATGACCGCTCCCACCGGCCATGCGCTGCAAGCGGCCTGGGTGAAGGAGCAGGTGCCTCAGTGCGGCTACTGCCAGTCGGGCCAGCTCATGACCGCC
>CAZHSN010000210.1:0-5746 GCA_964535125.1 uncultured bacterium | reverse complement strand
GCCGGGGTGCTGGTGCACGGGGCAGGCCCTCAGGGCCGCCATCAACAGCTCGGACCGACCCGACCGTTCCAGGACATCGCGGGGGGTTTAGCTGCGCGGGGGATCGCCGTGCTGCGGTATGACAAAAGCACGTTTGACCCGCAGGGCAAGGCCCGGCTCGCCAAGATCGCCAACCAGTTCACTGTCAAAGAGGAGGTGGTCGATGACGCGCTCGCTGCGGTAAAGCTGCTGCGCCGCACGGCGAAAATCGACTCGAACCGTGTGTTTGTACTGGGCCACAGTCTGGGCGGTTCGGTGATCCCGCGGATCGGTTTAGCTGACCCGCGCATCGCGGGGCTGATCATGATGGCAGGGTGCGGCACAGAGCCCATGGAAGCCATGGTCAGACGGCAACTCACCTACATCGCGTCGCTGAACGGTCCGATCACCGCTGATGTGCAGAAGACGGTCGATGAGCAGGCGCAGGCGATCCTGAGGAACGCACCGGCCTCCTACACCGATGATCTGCGTGGCTATCTCCCGCAGTCAGCCGCGATGGCGATGACGCTCACTGCGCCGATGTTGATCCTGCATGGAGCGCGAGACTACCAGGCGACGAGGGAGGGTTTCGACACATGGAAACAGACGCTCAGCGGCAAGGCCAACGCCGCGTTTCGGTTGTACCCGGACCTCAATCATCTGTTTATGACCGGTGTCGGTATGGCGACACCCGGCGAATACACAAAGCCCGGCAACGTGGCCGAAGCGGTGGTGAATGATATCGCCGTATGGGTGACTTCCGTCCAGCGCGTGTCCGGTGTGTCGCGGTAACTGCCTGGTATGCCATCGTGCTCCGTGGACCAGCGGGCCAGAGCGGGATGTGCGACTGGCAGGAAAACGTGTTGGGCGTCGCGCAATCTGACATAACAGCCGTATGGGCTGGTCAGGAGGGTGACTGTGCGATGGCTGCTATGGATGGTCGCAGGGGTGGCGGGAGCGTTCATGCTGATGCCTGCTGAAGCATATGCCGGTCCAGTGCGCTTTCCGGTGTACATTGATGCGTCGCGCTTTTCCGAAAATCTGACGGATGTGACCGTGCGCGTTACAGCGCCGGAGGGGTTGCCGGCAGTGGGCGTGTGGTCTGCGCAGAGCGTGCATGACAACCAGCCGGTCCCTGTCCGTTATCTAGCCGGCACAGGGGCATTCGAACTGGTGTTCCGTTACATTCCTGCTCGGTGGGCCGGTCTGGCTGCGTGGATCCATGCTGAGGGCGTTACCGTACCGTGGCCGGACAGGTGCAGCAACGCTGTGTGCTGGCGCTTCACGGAGGGGGCGCCTTCGGGCCTCCAGTTGCTGGGAGAGGCACGCGTCGATGGGGGCCGAGGCGGGTTGCTGCTGACCGGTACTGGGTGCGGTGAGCTCCCCTTGGAGGGCGTGGACGTCAGCCGGGGCGTAACGATCGAGGCGTACGCCCGTGATGACAACACCGACGCCAACCCGATGGTCGGCAAGGGTCTGGTGTCGCTGTGGGCCGATGCGGGAAACACCCGGGAACCGCTGGTGAACTTCGGCAAAGTGGGCCTGTCCCTGCATGCGGATACACGCCGCGCCGCGGACGGGACATGGCTGGGGGCTGCGAACGGAGGCCATTGGCCCGGCGGCGCCTGGCGACACGCCGCGGTGCACCTCGACGTGGCGAAAGGGCGGATCACGACCTGGTTGGACGGCGAGCGCATTGCGGAAGGGGCTGGACCGCAGAACCTGTCGGAGGTCCGCACGGTGCGCATCGGCGGATGGGGCGGAGGCGCGTTTGCCTGGCGGGGTGCGATCGCCTGGGTGCGCATCTCCCCGGGACTCACACCTGCATCGGACCTGGCCATGCACGCTGCCGATGCGAACGGTGCGTTTGCCGTGGCTGGACCGCTGCATGGGCCTGCCGCCGACGCACCGGTTTTGCAAGATCCGCCAGATCAGGCGACCGTATCGACGATCCGCCCCGTGCTCCGTTGGCGTTTGGCCAGCGGCGAACAGAGCTATGATGTTCACGTGTGGCGTCATGCGGACCGCAGTCATCCCGTGTTCTCCACGGAGGTGCGCGGACAGACGTATGTGATACCTTCCGCACTGGAAGACGACACCGAATATGTGTGGTCTGTACGCACTGCCGATGGACGTGAGTCGGCGCCAGGCGTATTCCGTACACCGCCGGCGATGCCGTCCATCCGGCGGATCGCCCGCGAACCCAAGCGTAAACCGGAGATAGCGCTGGAGGGCAGGCTGCGCCCGGGTGCTGTCGATGCGTTCCGCCCGCAGGGTTTCTTCGGCCAGCGTGTTTCGGCGGCGTTGGAGCGCTGGGCGTTGCGCGTGCCCGATGACAACCCCGACTTGATCGGCATGTTCCACAAGCCTTGGGTCACAGAAGGATGGTTGGACTTCTGGCCTGAGTCATTTGGCAAGCACTTCCAAGGAGCGTCGCTGCTGTACCGCATCACGGGTGACGTGCGGCTGCAGCAGAATCTGCGGCGCGATGTGCGCGATGCGGTCCGCGCTCAGGGACCGGACGGATATCTGGGCGGCCTGCTGCCCGAACGGCGGCTGTATGGCCCGGGGCCACAGGGGACCAACTGGGATCTGTACAATGGCGCGCACACCGCGATGGCCTTGCTGGAATACTACGAGGCGACCGGAGATCACACGGCGTTGTTGGCGGCACAGCGTCTGGCCGATCTGTGGTGGCATGTGTTCGGCCCCGGCCGGCGCTCCATTGTCACCGGAATACCGGGGCCCGACCAGTGCAACCTGGGGGTGATCGCACCATTTTGCTGGTTATACCGGTTAACCGGCCAGCCGCGTTATCTCGACGCTGCCCGCTGGGTGGTGGACGACTTGGAGCAGGCCGTGGGACCCCGATGGATATCGGCCGGTCTGGATTCGGTGCATTGCACAGACATGCCGGGCGGCCGCATTCACGCGCTGGAGCAGTTGTTTGTGTTCGAAGGCGTTGCCGACCTGTACCGGATCACCGGCGATACGAGACTGCAGCAGGCCATGTGGCACTGGTGGAACGACATGGATGCGCGCGAGCGCATGGCCCACGGCAATCTCGCGCCGGAGGAGCTATGGTGCAACAAACCATGGTCGGCTTCCTGGGCGGAGCTCTGCGTCTCGACAGCCTGGCAGCGGTTCTCTCTGCAGATGCTCTACAACACCGGTGATAGCCGAGTGGCGGACCGCATGGAAGAGACGGTGTGGAACACCTACCTGGCGGGTCAACGGCCGGATGGGGGTCAATGGTGTTATCAGATCCCGGTGAACGGTCAGCGGAAGTGGGGCTGGTACACGCTGAAACCGCACGACATGGATATGGGATGCTGTTTCATGTATGCGCTGACCGGCATGGGATTGGTTCCGCGTTGGGCGGCCATGCAGACAGAGGATAACGGTCTGGCGGTGAACTGGTATGCTCCCGGGGTGCTGGCTGTGCCGGTACGCGGTCAGCGTGTCGGCATCACGGTGAGCGGCGCGTACCCGGCTGACGGCGGTGTGACGCTGACACTCGGGCTTAGGCGGTCGTCCACCTTCCCGGTCTGGCTGCGGATCCCGCAGTGGTCTCAGCAGACGCGGATACGGGTGAACGGTGCACCCGTGGACAACATACGCGCGGGGACGTACCACGTTCTGACACGGTCATGGCGCGATGGCGATCGCATTGAACTGAGTCTGGAGATGTCACTGCGCATTGAGCCGGGGCGGGAGGAGACCGCCGGACGGGCGGCCATCTACCGCGGGCCGCTGCTGATGACGCTGGATTGGCGGCTGAACCCCGGGTTGGGCGCCGATGAGCCGGTGATTGATCTGGCCCATACGCCGCGGCCCGCTTCCCTGGCCACTGTGGCGGACCACCCGTGTGTCACCCTGCGCGCCCGGGGTGTGGGAGGTGAACCGCTGTGGCTATGTGACTTTGCATCGGCAGGCGCAACCGGAGGACGGTATGCCGGTTGGGTGCGCGTGACCGGATCAACGACGACAGGAGGCGAATGATGCAGGTGATCGTAGCGGTATTGCTGTTGCTGCTGGCGCCCGTGATGACCGCACTGGCGGCCGACATCACACCGCAGCAACATGGTGCGAAAGCGGATGGAACCACGGATGATACCCGGGCCATTCAGGCGGCATTGGACGCGGCTGGAGTGCGTGGCGAGACGGTGCTGCTGCCTGCGGGCCGGTACCTGGTGGCGGGGAACCTGAATGTACCGTCAGGCGTAACGCTCAAGGGGGTATGGGAAGCGCCGCACCACAACGGCTTCGGCAAAGGCACGCTGATTTTGGCGACCGGCGGCAAGGGCCACGAGGACGGACCTCCGCTGATCCAGTTGAACTGGAACAGCTGTTTGAAAGGCGTGACGATACTCTACCCGGAGCAAAACCCAGCGGAACCGGTCCCTTATCCATGGACCGTAGCGGGGCAGGGAATGAACCCATCCGTGATTGATGTCACGCTGGTTAATCCCTGGCAGGGTGTGGATTTCGGATCGAAGTGGAACGAGTTGCACCTGATCCGCAACCTCTTCGGGTGCCCGCTGAAGACCGGCGTCTACATCAACAATGTGACAGACATCGGCCGCGTGGAAAACGTACACTTCAATCCGCATCACTGGTTCCGGTCTGAGAGCCCCACTCCCGATGCCGCCGATGGAGCGCATTGGAACACGATCATCAAGTTTCTCAACGAGAACCTGGTGGGCTTCCGCATCGGGAAAACCGACTGGCAGTATATGAGCAACTGTTTCGTGATCTTCCCGAAAATCGGTTACCACTTCGTGAAGACCGAGCAGGGACCGGGTAATGTGGTGCTTACCCAGTGCGGATCAGACATCTGCCCGGTATCTGTGCAGGTGGATGCGGTGCAGGGACATGCGGGGATTTCCTTTGTCAACGGGCAGTTTATGGGAACCATCAACATCGGTCCCGATAACACCGGCCCGGTGAAACTCACCGCATGCGGTTTCTGGACCATTGATGAGACGCGGTGGCAGATTCTGAACGAGGGGAAGGGTACGGTTACTGTTAACGGATGTCACTTCGCCAGTTGGGCGATCCCCAAAGGCGATACCAGCGCCGCGATCCGCGCGCTCGCCGGCTCGCTGATCGTCACGGGGTGCGAGTTTGCCGCCTCCGGCAAGAACCAGATTGAGTTCGGCCCGGAGTTGGAGAGCGCGGCTGTCACCGGTAACCGGTTCCGAGGCGGGATGCGGTTGATCGGTAAGGCGCCGCGCGGCGCGGACATCACCATCGGTCTGAACACGAAGCGGTAGCTTGGGAGCAGGCGGGCCGGATCTCCGGCCCGCCGCCATGTGACGCCTGCATGACACCATCAAGACACGCCTTTAGCCTGCGCAGCATTGTGATGGGTCTGGCGCTTGCGCCGGTGACCTGTCTGTGGCTGGTCTACATGGAGCGCGTCCGCAACGGACCGTATGTGTCCAGCATCTCACTGTTCGCCACGGCTGTGAGCGTGCTGGTGCTGCTGAGTGTCTGTAACTATTTCTGTTCGCTGCGCTGGCCCGGCCGCGAACTGACGAGCGCCGAGATGCTCAGCGTGTACGGCATCGTGGCGCTCACCACGGCCATCGGCGGGATGGACTTCGCGCAGGTGCTGTTGATGACGGTGGCCTACCCCGGACGGTATGGCGCGGAAAATGCCGATTGGGCGCGCCGTGTGCTGTCGTTGATCCCGTCCTGGCTGGTGGGGCAGGATGATGCGGCG
>CAZHSN010000209.1:0-5747 GCA_964535125.1 uncultured bacterium | reverse complement strand
AGTTCCGCCTCGCGCCGGTCCGTGATGCCGATACGCCGCCTCCATGATATTCGACCCAAGGCGACACTCCGGTTCCTGTCACAAACCGTGGGTGGGCCGGCAGAGGAAGCGGGCGCCAGTCATCAAGGCTGCGGGCATGATACACGGCGTCAGGCAGGACCGTCAGGCTGTTGTTGTGCGTAAAGCTGGCGGCCATCGGCCCTGCGGTCAGTTCAGCCTTCGGCGCCGGATACTGTGTTTCCCGGGGGATTGCGCGGAACGCCGCGCCACCGGCAGTAAACGCCGCCGCTTTCACCGGTGTGTAGTACAGGTTCAACCAGTGGTTGTCCCAGTCCAGATTCCACCGGGCCGTGGAATACGAGTCATATTGGAACTGACAGGCGACCTGCACTCCCGCTGACCGGAAGTGGGCTGCGAGTGCGGGATACATATATCCCCCGGTGTTCGATGCGCAGTTGTCGAACTCATACGCGATACGTGCTTTGTGAACCAGTGCAGCAGGCAATTGCAGGGACTCGGCAAAGCGCAGCAGATTCTCTCCGTCGTTGATCCGGCTCCATCCCGCCGGATAGGCGCTGAGAGTGACTGCGTCGCATTCCGAGTCGGCGATCGCCTGCGTGATGTCAGCACCGTTTACGCCGAAGTAGCTGATCGCGATCGGCTGGGTCGCGCCAGTCGCCCGGATAACGCCGACCATCTCGCGGATGTAACGACGCATCTGTTCATACCGGAACAGGCTGAAGTTGGCCGGCGTATCCGGCAGGGATCGGTGCTGCAGCCACGCGCTCCACTCGTCACGCAGTGTCTGCCGGTCACGGTTGACGTTCTCCTCTGTGTCGCCGTGCAGTTGGAAATCATACACGGTACCCGTCAGATCGCCATACACGTAATAGGCAGGTTCGTTCATCACCTCCAGCAGACACAGGTGAGGCTCCTGCCCGTACGGCTTACCGGTATAGCGGTTGCGGCGCGTTAGAAACTGGGTCAGATACCGCGCTGCGGCCTGGCGGGCTTCGGGCACACACATGAACCCCGGCTTGCTGTACTTGCCGGCGAACGCGTCAGCCCGCTGCTGGGGCGACGGCCACCAGGCGATCGGTGTCAGGTACAGGTACAGCCCGCGTTTGGCGCAGCCGGCGGACACATAGTCGAGCAACTCAAGGTGGTGATTATCCACGATGGAGCCGTCGCGCTGCGTGATCTCTCGGTCGAACACATGAATACGCACCACCTGAACGCCCATGCGCTTCATGTGATCCAGGTCTGTATCAATGGCCCGATGGAAGTCAACCCCCAGCCGCTTCATGTTCCGGTACTGGTACCAGGACATATGATAGGTGTTGGATCCCCATAACGCGACCTCCCGGCCATCGGGGTATCGCAACACCCCGTCGACCACGCGCATCGGTCGAAACGGCAGCGCCGGTCCTGTCGGGCCGGCCGGCGGTCGTTGGACCGTTGCCGACGATGTATGCGCCATCACCGGGGCGTTGTCTCCGCAGGTGATCAGGTATGGGTCACGCCACAACCCGCCTCCCGCGTTATGGTTGATAACGCGCACCGTGAGTACGTTGGTGTCACCCCAGCGAACCAACTCCGGCGGGATGACATAGTCGCGCGGCACATCCCAGCCGGTGGTCTTTCCAATCGCCACTCCGTTGATATACGTCTCGTCGTTGTCGTCCACCGCGCCCATCACGACGCGAATGGTGTGGCGCCTCCATTCAGCCGGTATCGTGAACGCCACGCGGCACCATGCGTCATCCTGTCGCTCCCACATGGCTCCGGTGCGGATCGGTTCCCAGCCGCTGTCATCGATATCCAGAGACGCCGGGTGCGGGTCAGAGCCACCGAAGACCGGCGCGAACCGACGGCGCCAGGTTAACTGACTTAGATCCACCGCCCGCGCCACCGAAAGGACGGTTTCCGAACCGCCGGCGCGTACGGTGATCAGCGCCTGAGCGGCGTCTTGGTGCAGGCGTACCTGCACCATGACTACCTCCCAGTCATGCGGCGCGAGACGGTGGGGCCAGTGGGCGACGATGTCCGCGTGGCTTGCGCCCGCTTGCGGCGCGACCTCGGCTGTGGTATCGCCGCGGTTGGCCAGCAGCACGGGTACGACCGCGTGTCCTTCCGGAGCGGCGATGTACGGTGCCGGCGATGAGACGGAGATCATATATGCCATATGTGTATGCCGTATCTCCCTGGTGTGACGGGTCGTGGTGTCAATCGTGCAGGTTCAGCCACCGCATCTGCTCAGTCGACAGCTGCAGCGACAGCGCGCTGACGGTATCGTCCAGCTCCTGCAGGTTGGCTGGACCGATCAGCGCATGTGTCTGAAACGGCTGATTTAGCAGCCAGGCTGCGGCAATGGCCGTTGCAGATACATTCAGTTCCGCCGCCAGCTTGCGGGCCCTGGCCAGCCGTTCGAAGTTATCCGGTGCGTACCAGCACCGCACCAGCTCCGGATCATCGCGCCGATCCGCATCGGCTCGGGCAAAAAAGCCGCGCGCCTGACTGGACCAGGAGAACAACGGGATACCTGAAGCCTGCAGCCACCCCAGCGACTCCGGATTGTTCATACCGATGCAGCCCGCCCAGACGGGGTCGACCATGCGCGCCAGACTCAGGTTGTTGCTGATGGCGGCGATGCGCCGCCGGCCGTGCGCCTGCGCCCAGGCGTTGGCTTCATCGATCCGATTGGTGGTCCAATTGGAGACGCCATACGCCCGCATCAACCCTTCATCCGCCAGCCGGTCCATGACATCGACAAACTCCCCAACCGGGATCTCCAAGTTGTCGCGATGCATCATGTATAGATCCGCATGGGTGCCCATGCGGTCAACCGACTCACGCAGCTGCTGCTCCAGATTTCCAGGATCGCACAACGGAGTATGCGCTCCTTTGGCCAGAATGCATACCGAGTCGCGTACGCCGCGCGAGGCGACCCATCGACCCAGCAGTCCATCGGAGGCGCCGTAGATCCACGCGGTGTCAAAGGTGTTGCCGCCCAGCTCGTAGAACGCATCGAATATCGCGCCCATATGGGCCTCGGCGCCCGGCACGCGGGGAGTCATCGCCCCCAGAACCAGTCGTGACACCGGTATCGGTATTCCGGCAACCGAGCCCGAGGGAATTGGAGCCGACGGCCGGCGCGTAAGCGGCAGGCCGCTGACAGGCTGCAGCGCCGCGCCGGGCTGCTCTGACGGATACAGCAAACCAATGCGAGACCGCCAGGCATCCAGCGTCTGCATGTTGCCCAGCATGTCGTCGGGGCCGGCAGCCGGCGGTGGGATGTCGCCGGTTTCGATCGACGCCGCCAGGATGTCGGCTTCCAGCGCATACGATCCGCGGTCCGATGTGACCTGAAGGACTTCATCAGGCTGCCCCGGGCGGGTCCAGATGATCTGCCCGTCGCAGAACCATGGCGATGGGATCGTCAGCACACCGGCGTCGCCTGCCACCCGCGCGCCGCCGCCCAGGTGGCAGGTAACCGAAGTGCTGACCTGTGCGACAATCTCTTCGGGGAAACGCAGCAGGGCTGCGGACCAGTAGTCAATGCCTGAACCGCCCAGATGCCCCACCGCCTCCACCTGTACCGGGTTGGCGAACGGCTGTCCCAGCGCCGCACCGGCTATGAGGCGGGCCATGCTGACCGCGTAGCAGCCCACATCCAGAATGCCGCCGCCTCCCAACTCGGGAGCGAACAACCGGCTGGCCGGGTCTTCACCGGCGCGGAAGCCGAAATGCGCTTCGATCATCCGCACGTTACCGACGGCGCCCTCACGGATCAGTTCCGCCAGGCGGGCGGTCTGCGGATGGCAACGGTACATGAACGCCTCCATCAACAGCACCCCGGCCTGTCGGGCCTCCCAGGCGACCGCCATGGCTTCGGCATGGTTGATGGTCATCGGCTTTTCACACAGAATATGCTTGCCCGCGCGTGCTGCCCGGATGGCCCACTGTGCATGCTGAGGATGCGGTGTGGCGATGTATACCGCCTGTACATCCGGGTCTTGCAGCAACGCCTCGTAGGTGCTGTACCGGCGCTCCGCTCCAAACTCATCGCCGAACCGGTCGGCGCTCTCCTGACTGCGGCTGCCAACCGCCAGCAGTCGGCCGGTTTGGCTTTCCGCCAGGCCCTTCGCGAACACGCCGGCGATCCGTCCGGTGCTGATGATCCCCCAGTTTATCCTGCTCACGGTAGATGTGCGCCTCCCCCGGTGTTGATTGGTCACAACGGTGTTGTTGGCGAACGACCGTACGATCTCCTGCATAATGGCGGGTTTTCGTTGCATTGGTGTCCGACTGCGACTATAATGTGTAGTGCGGCTGGCCGAAGTGGCGGAATGGTAGACGCACACGACTCAAAATCGTGCGCCGCAAGGCGTGGGGGTTCGACTCCCCCCTTCGGCACCAAGGCCTCCCCGTTCTACTTCTGGAGGCGTGCGCTCAGCGTGCGTGTGTTTCGGCATCCGGCTATTCCCCTGCTCATTCTGATCAACGTGCTGTGGGCAGGCGCGTTTCCCATGGCCCGAGTGGCGCTGGAGGGAGGCTTCCCGCCGGTCACCCTGGCCTGGTTCCGCTGGTCGCTGGCGATGCTGCTCCTGCCCCTGTTCCTGCGCCGTAAGTCCCCCGGTCCCAGGATGCGACCACAGGACCGGTTGGCGATGCTGCTGGTGGGTGCGGTGACGCTGGGTGCGGTACACCTGCTGCAATACACCGGCCTGTCGTATGCGGCCCCGGTAGTCGACGCCGTGTTGATCACATCCAGCGAATCGGCGATGATCATCGCGATGGCGGCGTTGTTCCACCGCGAAGCCATCTCCCGTCTGGGCTGGGTGGGCGTTGGCTGCGCCATGTTGGGCAACTACTTCCTGATCAACAAAGGCTGGCTGCCGCACTGGAACGCCTCCGGCACGGCATTCGGCACGCTGCTGGTGTTCATCAGCGCCTTGGTCGAATGTACCGGCTCGGTGCTGGCGCGCAACTTCACCCGTCGGTACACCGGCATCGGGGTGATGCTGCTGCAGACGGTCGGCGCGTCCGTGGTGCTGGCCGTCCCCGCGTGGTGGGCCTGGCATGCCGCCGGCTCCCCCATACCCACCGCTCCGGCCTGGGCGTGCGCCATCACGCTGGGCGCGGTGAACAGCGCATTCTGCTACGGTGTCTGGTATGTACTGATGGAACGCATGCCGTTGAACCGGATGTCGATGTTCCTGTACATCCAGCCGGTGGTGGGCAGCCTGCTGGGGATTTGGCTGCTGAACGAACGGCTCAGCCTCTTCAGCCTGCTGGGCGCGGCATGTGTCCTGACGGGCATCTTCCTCGCGGTCGCCAAGAGCGTGTCACCCGGGGTGAACGAGGGCGGCATGCAACCCGCACCCCCGAACACCGCCGCCGGTCCCTCCGCCTAAAAGGGATATAAACCCCCGGGCCGCCCGTTTCACCCCGGACGTCGACGCTGATCAACCCGCAACGGAGCTTCAACACCGTCGGAGAAGGAATTGTTAACACCAGCGGATGCGGCAGTTCCCCAACCTGATGGCAGACGGCTCCGGCAGGAAACGCCTCAGTCTGCGCGTAAGCTATCTATACGCCTGCCGGATGGTGTGGCGGGAAACACGACCGGGAGGTTCGGGTATGAGGCGGTATGTATTGGCCGTGTGGACGGTGACGGCGTCCCTGCTGGCGTTGCAAACGCACGGGGCGGAGACGCATCCGTTTGCGCTCAGCAACGACTGGAT
>CAZHSN010000208.1:0-5767 GCA_964535125.1 uncultured bacterium | reverse complement strand
CGGCGTTATTATGCGCTGACGCGTGACGGCAAGACCCATGCGGCGCAGAAGGTGGAGGAATGGCAGGCGTTCGCCCAGTCGGTCAATGCTGTGCTGTTCCAGCCGGCTTAACACGGTGTGATCCATTGCGCGAAGGAGTGTGTGACATGAACCCGTCATTCATGGAGATCGCCGAACAAGCGGTCACGGGGCTGAAGTCGGATCCGGAGGTCTACCTGGAGGTCCGACAGGAACTGCTGACCCATCTGGAGGACAGCGCCGAGGTGTTGAGAGCCAGTGGCGTGCGGGATGCGGATGCCACCGCGCAATCCGCGCAATCATTCGGTTCTCCTTTGGCGTTGATGGAGCAACTGACGCAAGCCAACGCCGCGCGGATGCGCCTGCGCGCCCGTCTGCGCCTGTTGATTGCTGTTGTGATCACACCGCTGGCCATCCTGGCCTCGTTGTTTGTGGGGTACGGCCGGATGGTGAGTCTGCAGCGCAACAGCTTCTGGGAACTGGCCGGCCAGATGACCGATGGCGGGGACACACCGCACCCAACGAGAACGCGGCTTCCTGAGATCCCCGTGTTGAGCGACTGGTTTTCGTCACCCCGGATGTCGCCGGATGCACGGCGTGACATAGACCGGTTGCGGAGCAGCGCCGACAACGCACCGGAGATACTGGCGTACTGGCGGGAGCATCAACACGAGGCTGACAGCCATCGCTTCTACGCGTATTACGCCCAGTGTCTGAAGCCCCAGTCTCAAGACAGTTTTGTGTCGGCCATGCGTACAGGCGAGCGACTGGAGCCTGAGAACGCCCTGTATAACATGCGCCTGGCCGCCTATTACCTGAGTCGGGGGCTTGTGGTACGTAAGGAACCTGCCCGATCTAAAGCTGTGAAACCTGACGGATCAGACCCCTCGAAGTCAGCCTGTCGGGCATCGTCCGGCATCGTTGGTGATGATGTACTGGTGGATCGCGCCGCACTCGATGCCGGAGTCACGGAGCTGTTGGCGGCATCGCGCAAGCCGTATCTGCGGGGATACGGAATGGAAATCATGCAGTTCCGGCTAAAGTTGATGCCTGTGCCTCGGCTTACTGAGGAGTATTACCAGCGCATACAGATATTGGCGGACCAGCGCTTCGACATGCTGGCGGAGCAACGTCTCCTGGCGCGGTCAATCGGCGGAGCCGCCCGCCTGCTGCTGCAGAGCGGACAGACCAAAGACGCGGTGCGCGTGATGGATACGTGGAAACCGTATGTGAAGCTATTGAGCGGTGAGTCCGAGCAGACTTTGATCCACGCACTGGTTACGGTGGCATGCGCCCAGCGGCTCGCTGAAGACGCCGTCGATGTGTACCGGCATACCAGACGTGAGTCCAGACAAAAGGAAGCGGCAACCTCTTTGCTTGTGTTGAGACAGGAACACAGCCGGCTGACACAGGCCCGACACGCAGCTGCCGCCTCGGGAGACTGGCGCAGGTACGGAGGGTACACGCAGGGGTCTCTATTACCAGCAGTCATGACAAGTCCTACCCGTGACGAACTGACGCCGGGGCGCATGTATGAGCACGTACTTGCGGAATCGGTGGTGGTGCAGTTCACACTGGTGCTGCTGGTGATCGCCCTGCTGGGCGCGCTCATGCAATACCTGATATGGTGGATGACATCGCGCGGTGATCCCGTGAAACCCCTGTTGATCTTGCCGTCATGCAGCGCGATCGTGTGGCTTCAGGGGTTGTTTGTGATTCTTCCGTGTGTGGCGTATTGGTTCTACTCCCGTTCATCGATCGGCGGACGTGAGTATGGTCTGATGAGCGGAGCACCGGGCGTTCGGATCCTCGTGGAAATGCTGCTGGTTGCGCTGGTTATCTTGATCGTTCCCGCGGTGCGGTGGCGCAAGGCATTGCGTAAGCGCTGCACGGACCTGGGTGTCCCGATACCGGCTGTGCGCCAGAAACGCCTGCTTGCATGGAAACGGGCCGGCCTCGGGCTGGGGTTGTTGGTACCGGTTGCCGCTGTAGTTGCCGCGGTGAACTGGCTGGTTACTTTTTTTGCGTTGTGTGTCGCAGCCACACTGCTCTGGCTGCTGGCGCGTCTGGAACACGTTGGACGACATCCCTATAGGCTGTTCTATGGAACGGTCGCCCGTTCCATGACGACGCTGGTTGCCATTACGACGTTGGTGATGGCGTTGATCACGCAACCCTGGCTGTTGACGCAGGAGGTGCACTGGTTACGGGCGGATCCGCTGATGTACGGTCCCATGGCGGACCATTCCCGAAAGGCAGCGCAGTTTTCCCTGCCTGAGACGCGCGACGCGCTAGAATGGACTCGTGCGGTGCTTCGTGCGTTGGACACGAAGCAGACGGGAATGCCGGCGTTCTGAACAGCGGCGAACGCGCGAGGTCAAACGCGCGTTCACAGAGGGAACCGCTTGGGTTGAACATCGGCAGACGTCTCCTCTCTCGCTATACAGTCGCCGTTAGGGGGGTGTGCAGGCAGCGCATCGCCACTGGGTTTACATCACCGACGCGCATCACGCATGGGGCGGGCAGATGCATCCGGACCGAGCATTCTGTACACTATGTTTGGTCTTATAGATAACACCCCGGCTTCGACGCCTTCTGAATCCGCTGCTCCTCTTCGGAGTACGATACGCGTTCCCAGGGGACCATTATTGCGTACTGACGCAAGCCGTCTGGGAGGTTTCTGCATGCCACACAGCCGATCCAAACAACATTCTGCACGCGTTCCTGCCTGTCGTTGGGGCGTGACTGTATGAACCGTCGCGTTGCGTTTCTGGAGGCATTGCATGATCAGGTATTGATCGGCGACGGCGCCATGGGATCGGAACTACTGCAGCGCGTTGACACGGGTGTATGCGTGGAGATGTTGAACCTGACACATCCCGACTTGGTTGCCGATCTGCATCGGGAGTACGTCGCCGCTGGATGCCAGGTGATCGAAACCAACACGTTTGCCGCCAATCCATTGACCTTACAACGGTACAATGCGGAACATAGATGGAATGATATCCTGCAGAGCGGCGTATCGCTGGCGCGGTCAGCGGGCGGTGATGTCTATGTTGCCGGGGCCATCGGCCCATTGGGAGACCAGGACGGCGAGCCGCTGTCTACGGATAGACAACATCGCATCTATACGGATCTCGTCACTGCGTTTTTGGAGCAAAAGGTCGACCTGCTGATCTTTGAGAGTTTCACCGACTTGGAAGAGATCGTAGTGGCCATAGAGGCTGCCCGATCGGTGTGCAGGCAGATGCCGATCGTCGCTCAGATGGCGTTCGATCGGTACGGCCACGTCGATGGGCGAGCGGACGCGGCGTCGGTGGCCGCGCGCTGTCTGCAAGCCGGAGCCGATGTGGTGGGCGCTAACTGTGGTTATGGCGCCGTATCGGTTCTGCGTGCCGTGCGGGTCTTGCGGGACTTTGGCGCGCCGGTCAGCGCCTTCATCAATGCGGGGATGCCCGAGCAGGTGAACGGCCGAGCGGTGTACCAGGCGACGCCTGCCTATATCGCCTCTCGTGCTCGTGAACTGGCCGAGACGGGTGTGCGACTGATCGGAGGATGTTGCGGTGTAGGACCTGAAGCGTTGAAGGAGATCCGACGGGCAGTCACCGAGTCGATGGCGCTGCCTCGGCCGGCTGTATGGGGAGTTGATCGCCTGAGCGTCACCCGGTCATGTCTGACGGAAAACACCGCAGCGCAAAAGTGCCAGCAGCCGATGGGACGGGTCCTGGTTGAACTGGAAGCACCCTCCCATGCGGACTTGTCAGCGATAGTGTCGGCAGCCCGTATGGCGCGCGATGCCGGGGCTACGGCGGTTACGGTGCCGGATAATCCAATGTCGTGCGTGCATATGGACTCGATCACGGTCGCCGCATTGCTGCAGCGCGAGGTGGACGTGCCAGCGATCGCTCACATGGCCTGTCGCGATCGCAATCGATTGGCGCTTCAGGCTGGCATCCTGGCGGCTCAGGCTCTGCAGCTGGCAGCACTTTTGTGTGTGACGGGAGACGCAGTTCGGGCCCATGGAGACGCCAAAACCACCGGCGTGTTTGATGTCAACTCCATTGGCTTGCTGCATCTGGCACGGCAGGTGCTGAGCCAGTGTAACACAAGACCGGATGCGCCTGCATTACGACTTGGCGCAGGTGTCAATCCGAATGTACGGGATCTATCCGGTCAATTGTCTAAACTCCGGCGCAAAATCGATGCTGGAGCTGAATATGTGCTGACACAACCCCTGTATGACTGGGAACGGTTCTGCATGCTGCATGATGCGCTCCAACGATTCCAGATCGACATCCCTGTCTATGTGGGCCTGCTGCCGCTGAAGTCACTGAGGCATGCCGAATACCTGCATCACGAGGTGCCCGGCATTGTTGTTCCGGATCATGTCATGGATCGGCTGTCATGTTTTGACAATCCGAAGGACCAACGAACAGCAGGTCTGGATCTCTGCATGGAGTTAGTCGATCGTATAGCTCCGCACTTGGACGGGGTCTACATCATTGCAGCGCGTAATCGGGTCCAGCAAATCCGTGCGCTCATCGGCCTCGCGGCTCGTTGCATGAGCGCCAGCAGCCCTGTTCATTAGGTCCGTCACCGCATCAAATAGTCTCCCAGCAGCGCCTGGACATCCTCATACGATTGTCTGGCTGCACGAACGGGGTCTGACTTCAGGACATTGCGGTAATAGGTGAACGCTTCGTATTCGATAGAGAGTGGACCCGTGTAGCCGACATCGTCCAGGCTCTGAACAAAAGCGGGCCAGTCGATCATGCCTTCACCCATCAGGGGAAATGTGAACGACTCTCCGATCTGACCCGGGACACCGATCACGTCTTTCATGTGCACGTGCTTGATGCGTGCCCCCCATTCGCGAACGACCCAGGACAGGTCGTTGCGGTATAGCGCGTAGTGCGACGGGTCCATGTTGATCCCCAAACAGGGACTGTCATAGCGGTCAAACAGCACGCGTGTGGTGTAGTAGTCACGGCATAGCATACCGAAAACCGCTTCGAGGGCGAGACAGACATGGTTGTCTTCCGCGACTGGCAGCAGCCGATCGAATGAGTGGAACAGCATCTCCCAAGCCTGCTGCTCGGAGACATCTCGGTTCACAACCGGGGCGGAAGGGTCCCATGGAGCAGGACCGGAAAACAGGTTGATCATTCCGATGCCGGCGTCCGCGGCGGCGCGGATGCAGTCTGCGGTCAAGTCGATACGCTGTTTCCAGGCAGACGCATCCAGGGTGATAAAATCCTGCTGCACCACCAACTCGCTGGTATCCATTCCATATCGTTTTGGGATGTCGGCTACCGCGTTCAAATCGGCAGGCGCCATCGCGGCAGGATTGAAGTGGCTGAGTGTCCATTCGATGCAGTCGTAGCCGATCTCGGCAAGGGCTTTTACGACCTGCTCCGCCGGTTGAGCGGCAAACCCCAGCGCCGCCAGAAAGCCCAGTGGGTGTCTCGCCATGGCTGATACCTCACGTTCCCGTACATTCAAGGTTGGCAGTGCATTATATCGGATCAACGCTCGACAGGAGTTGTGCGTACCATCTTCGTGTCGCTACAATGGATCCGTACGCTGACGTCACGAGTGGGCCAATGTCTATCACCAAGCCCGAGAGTGGGCAGGTTGTCCACAGGAGTTAGGCGATACATATGCGAAGTGTCACGGTTTGCCGCTTGCTGCCCGCAGTAGCGATCATTTTGGCGGTAGGTTCCGTACTTTGGCGGGTCAACAGCTGGTC
>CAZHSN010000207.1:0-5809 GCA_964535125.1 uncultured bacterium | reverse complement strand
GAAGACGACGGCGTACACGTTTTGTACTACAACCATGAAGGGATATTGATGCGCGAGCTGAAGGATAACCCGTACAGTTCGATGCCTCAGTTCGTCAAGTTTCCCGTGGAGACCCGCGAGGAGTTCCGGGCTTTCTGGGCTGAGCGTATGATTCCAGATCCCGCCAGCCGTATCGGAGCCAATTGGGAGCAGATCCTGCGGGATATCCGCAGCCGTCCCTACCCGTTCATCCTGATGTCCGATCGGTGGGGTGGTTTCTTCGGGCCGCAACGGAACCTGGTAGGCGTGGAGCAACTCTGCATGCTGTTTGTGGAAGAGCCCGAGTTCGTCGAGGAGATGCTGGATGCAAACGCGGACTTCATCATCGAATTGACCGGACGCATTCTGGATGTCGTGGAGATCGACGCGTTTCTGTTCTGGGAAGATATGGCTTACAAGACCGGACCGCTGGTGTCTCCCAGCATGGCGCGCCGGTTCATGCTGCCCCGATACCGCCGCGTGGTGGACTATTTGCAGTCGCGGGGCGTGAAGTATATCGGTCTGGACAGCGACGGTCGCGTCACAGACCTGATACCGGTATGGATGGATGCAGGGCTAAACACCCTGTTCCCGTTCGAGCCTCAGGCCGGCATGGATGTACTCGCGGTGCGGCGCGAGTTCGGCAAAGATCTGCGAATTTGGGGTGGTTTCGACAAGCGCGCCCTGGCCCGCGGCCAGGCGGCGGTGGATGCCGAGATCGAGCGGATCCGTCCATTGATCTCTGATGGCGGGTATATACCGCACCTGGATCACAGCGCTCCACCCGATATCTCATGGCCGATGTTCCAGTACTATGCGGAACAGATGGTGCGGGTTTGCGAACGCGGATGATCGGCTGACCACCTGTCAGAACGCATCGCCCGGCTCATCACCGCCAGATGATGAGCCGGGCGTATCAGCAGGACTAAATGCCGTATTGCTCAAGGAGCACCTTGGTCGTATCAATCTCCGGCAGGATTTCCTCAATCGCCGCCTGCTCTGTCTCCGGCAGGTCCTCCGCCTCGTCCGTCATGCGCGACAGCCAGGAGACCTCGCGCGCCGGGATGATCAACGCGCCGGAGTCCACCGCGGCTTGTATCGCTTGGGTGGCGGCGATGGCCGCCCGGCGTGTCTGTTTCCACGGATCCGGTTCCGCCACAATCTGCCGGGCGATGTCGATGACGACATCAGGGTGCAGCACCCAGGCCTGCGGATCATAAGACGCGTCACTCTGGGTGTACCAGTCCCGCAATGTACGGGCGCCGGTCGGTCCGGCCTGTGACGCGCAGTTCATCAGGCGTGTCGTGTAGGCCAATTGCTCCAATGAGACGGTTGGAGCCATACCCCCCAGCAGCTTGATGTTTTGCACCGACTCGTTGCTCCAGAGATCCGCGGTTGTGTGAGCGATGTTGCCTACGGGTGACAGGTGAGCACAGGCCGCATCCGCCCCCTCGGCTGACATGGGACAGCCGGTGATCGCTTTCAAATAGGCGTTTTCATACGCACAGTCTTTACCTGGTCCCACCGCGCCGCAGGAGTGGGCCACAAGCGCTCGCGGTACAGTCATGACCCGAATAATTGCGGCCCAGACACGGGGTATGTATTGCTTTTCGGCCAGTACCATGGCGGTGTTGCCAAATCCACACGCGGAGTCACCCGCAGCTATGGCGTGATGCGCTGTGCAGATCTGTCCGATGGCGTTCCACAGGTGCTGCATGTCGCGGCATCCCAGCACCCCCAGCGACAATGCAACCGCCCGCAGGTCGGCGTTGACAATGGCCTCGTCATGCACCTCCTTGCCACCGGTGGACTCGATGGAGACCATGTCGGCGCCGGCGGCCAGATTCCGCTCGAAACTCTGCAGCATGGCTTCCCACAACTCGCCATCACGCATACGCGGCGGTCTGCGATGTTCGCGGATGTCATTGGGGGTAACCCGCAGGGCGCTGATCAGTCCGTCGCGAGCGGCGTAGCGGTCCAGTGTGTCGCGCAGAACTGCGGTCACTTCCGCGCCCCAATCCGGGTTCATGGTCTGAGGAGGCAGCAGTTCGAACTCGACGACCAGGCCAGGAACCGCCAACTCGACGGCTCGTTTACAGGCTTCATCAATCATCTGCGCATATTGCGCTCTCACCTCGGGCAGTGTCTCCTGCTCGATGGTCATTGGCGGTAAGGTGAAGTTCAGCTCGGGGTATACTGTTCCCCCGCCGATGACCAGGCCCGACCGGGTGGTCACGGGACGCGGCGCCACGCCGTAGATCAACGCGTCCGGACTCCCGATAGCCAGATGTGTGTATGCTTGCATCTCAGCCTCCTGTGTGTAAGGAATCTGGTAGCATTGTGACACTTGGTCCAGCGTGCATCTGGTAAAATGGTGCATTTGGGTGGCATAATGGTGACATGAGCCGATTAACTGCCCATACGACAGACCGCTCAGCACTGACACCTGCAGGCGTGGAGACTCATCACGACCTGATGGATACGCTGCACCGGTACGCGGCGCACTGGGGCGTATGCGCCATGCTGTTCGACGCAGAGGGTGAAGTGACCGGAGTGGCCGGTTCCGGGTGTCAAGCGTGCCGTCACGGCGTGGAGTGCCTGAGTCTGATGCGACGCTCAGTGGATGAGTCCAACCGATGGGGTGAACCGTATACCGCGTTATGCCCGGAGGGCCGATTGATCTGGGCTGTGCCGATACACAGTACGATGCGGTGTTGCGGGGGGGTTGTGGCCATCAGCCCGGAACCTGATCACACACCTTCCGAATCGCGCGAAATGATGTGGGATCTGGTGCAGCGGCTTGCCGAAATCAACCAGGTGAACACGGCGTTGATGGAGTTGCGTCGCAGTGAAGCGAACCGGGAGTCGAGGCGCGCCGAAGCGATCCATGCCGCCAAAGAACACACCTTCGCCGGGATCCGGGAACTGTACTTGGCGGAGGAGCCAAAGCTTATCAGTGCGGTGAAGCGGGGCGAGCGAAAAGTCGCACGTGAGATCATCAACCGGGTGCTGGTTGGTATCTACTTCATGGGGCGCGACAGAGAGTCGCTTCTGAAGAGCTTCCTGCTGGAACTGGTCGTCATGCTCTCACGCAGCGCCGTGGAGGCCGGAGCGGATCCGGCGCATGTGCTGGGCGCAAACTATTCGTCCTTCGCAGATTTGGCCCGCACGGAGTCAGAAGAGGATCTGTGCCGCTGGCTGGTCGATATTCTGGAACGGGTCATGGATGTCATTGAAAGCCAGCGTCAATATCCGGTGAATGCGCTGCTGGGAGCGGCGTTGAACTATATGCGCGCTAATCTGCATACGAACATTTCCAGGGATGACGCCGCCCGGGTTGCGTGCTTGTCGCCTACGCATTTCAGCCGCGCGTTGCGGCGCACCGTCGGACGCACGTTCACCGAGTTGCTGACCGACATGCGGATCGACTCTGCACGGGAGATGCTGGCCTTGACGGATCTGTCCGTCGGTGACATCGCCTTCCGGTGCGGGTTTAACGATCAGAGCTACTTCACCAAGGTCTTTCAGAAGATAGCGGGTTGTACGCCGGTTCAGTATCGGCGTCAACATCCCCGCAGAAAGGCAAAGCCATGAATGATGTGGAACAGCGCATCTTCGATCTGGTCAACGGCGAACGGCGGCGGGCGCGGTTGGCGGTGCTTGAGGCCGATGAGCGTCTGGCGGATATCGCTCGCGGGTATTCAGAAGACATGGGTAAACGGCGGTTTTTCGGCCATGTGAACCCCGAAGATGAAGGACCGCAGGAACGGGTGCGCCGGCTGTACCGTAATATGGTGGGAGGGCCGGCCGAGAATGTGGCCTTCCATGAAGGGGAACCCCGCGCCCGATGGGCAGAACGATTTATGCGTGAATGGATGAACAGCCCGGGGCATCGCGCCAATATCCTGCGGGCCAGTTTGACGCATCTGGGCGTGGGTGTCGCTGTGACGGGACGGCGCGTGTACGGCACCCAACTGTTTGCCGACCGGGTTGCGGTGCTGCTGCGGGCAGTGCCGGAGCGTATGGCGTTGGGTGAGACGCTGGTCCTGGAAGGTACCTCTGCAGAACCGGTGAGTGATGTCACCATCAACATCGTGTTTCCGGACTCAACGGTCCGGTTTGGGTTGCCGGGGAACCGGTACACGGTAGGTCAAGCCATACTGACACCCCGCCAAACAGCGCGCACGCGGTGGGAAGCGGAACTGGAGCTGAAGTATGGAAAAGGGCTCTACGAGGTGCGTATAGGCCGTAATAACCGGTATTATCTGCCGGGCTACACGGTTGAGGTTCGCTGACTGGAGTGACACACTGCATTGCGCCAGATCGCACGGCCAGACTGTGGTATCCCTACATCCGGCTCGCCTATTCGCCGGTGACTATCTCGAGTGAGGTCATACATGCTTTCTGACGTTGAAATCGCCCAACAAGCCCAACCGCGTCCTATCAACGATGTCGCTGCCGAGATCGGTATCGCCGATGAACACCTGGAGTACTACGGACGCGTCAAGGCGAAAATCAGCCTGGAGGCGTTACGCCAGCGCCTGGAGTTCACCGGCAGGCTCGTTCTTGTCACGGCGATTACTCCAACGCCGGCAGGTGAAGGAAAGACGACCACCACGGTGGGGCTGGGCGACGCGCTGCGCCGGTTAGGCAACCGCGTTTGCATCGCCCTGCGCGAACCCTCGCTGGGGCCTTGCTTCGGCGTAAAGGGGGGAGCCGCAGGCGGAGGGTATGCACAGGTGATACCCATGGAGGACATCAACCTGCACTTCACTGGAGACTTCCATGCGATCACTTCGGCGCATAACCTGCTGGCGGCGCTGTTGGATAACCACCTGCATCATGGCAACCAACTGGATATTGACGTCAACACCATTACTTGGAAACGAGTCATGGACATGAACGAACGGTCCTTACGGGATATTGTCATCGGTTTAGGGGACGCGAACGGACTGTGCCGCCAGACAGGTTTCGAGATCACCACCGCTTCCGAAGTGATGGCTTTGCTCTGCCTTGCATCGGATGTGCGCGATCTGCACGGCCGGTTGGGACGTATCATGGTCGCGTTGGACCGCCGAGGGAAACCCGTGACCGCCAGTGATCTGAACGCCGCTGGAGCCATGGCCACGCTGCTCAAGGATGCGATAAAGCCGAACCTGGTGCAGACACTGGAGGGGACGCCGGCTTTTGTGCACGGTGGCCCGTTTGGCAACATCGCGCATGGCTGCAACTCCGCCATTGCGACGCGTATGGCGCTTGCGTATGCCGACATTGTGGTGACCGAGGCCGGTTTTGGCAGTGACTTGGGGGCAGAGAAGTTTGCCAATATCAAGTGCCGGACGGCGGACCTGAAGCCCGAGGCGGCGGTAGTGGTGGCGACCATCCGGGCGCTGAAGATGCACGGCGGCATGCCGTTGAACGAACTGCAGTGGAGCGACCCGAACGCGGTCCTCAAAGGCATACCTAATCTGTTGAAGCACATCGAAAACGTGCAGGCGATGGGGTTGCCGCCTGTGGTCGCGATCAACCGGTTCCCTTCCGACACCGCCGAAGAGATTGCGGTTCTGAACGACGCCTTGGAGGCGCGGGGCGTTCCGTATGCCTTATCGGACGTCTGGGCACAGGGAGGCGCCGGCGGTGAAGCGTTGGCCCGCTTGGTGATTTCGGCGCTTGGTTGCGGCAGTCACTTCAGACCGACCTATCCGCTGTACGCCAGTCTGCGCGAGAAGATTGAGGCCGTAGCGAAGACGTTCTACGGCGCGTCGGGGGTAACGTACACGCCGCTTGCCCG
>CAZHSN010000206.1:0-5832 GCA_964535125.1 uncultured bacterium | reverse complement strand
ACTGATGAGACACATGCGGTTACACCACATTGCAGCCGTTGCCATGCTGGCGCTGGTCGTGGCGCCAGCAGTGATGGCGCAGAGCGAGACGCAGGCCAGCAAAGACACCACGATCACCGTTCCGCGGATGGCGTTCGTGCGTCCGCTGTATAACCGGGAAGCACGCAGCGACGCGAAAAACATCGCCACCGAAGGAGCGGGTGTGGAGATCGGGAAGCATCGCGTGGGTGTCAGCACCAAGACGTCCGAGTCCGACCAAGCCGTGCTGCATCCGGAAGAGAACCTCGCGCGTGTGGTGGAGAAGTTCCGCCGCGAGGCGCGCTCCCGTCTGAACTGGCCGGTGGATGTGTTGCCTCTGTCACAGAGCATGTCTGTTCAGGACGAGTTGATGGGGCCGCCGCTGGGTGAACGGCGCACCATGCGCCTGCGCTTCGTCCGCGAAGTCGCGGAGCGCACCGGTGCGCGGTTCGTGGTGGTGCCCATCATTCAGGAACTGGCAGGCTGGGTGGCCGATCGGACCGGGTTTTCGCAGCGCACCACCGGCCGATGCAATCTGGAAGTGGTGGTGTTCGACACCGAGCGTAATGACTATGTGTGGCAGACCAGTGTGATCGACACCAGCTCCCACTTCGGTGACAGCAGTGTGCGCGCCCGGGTAGACCAGGCGCTGTTCAACGCCATCCGAAAGGCGCTGGATCCGATGCTGCTGGAGGGTAAACGGCGTGAGGTCGTGATGCGCAGTTCGGGGGTTCTGGTGAGCGTCCAGAAGGTGAGCGGCAAGCTGGTCGTGCTGGATGTGGACGCCAAGTCCGATGTGCGTCCCGGTGACGTACTGGACGCGCTGGACGGCAGCGCACAGGTGCGCGTAACCGAGGTACTCCAAAACGGCACCGTGGGTGAGGTGATCTCAGGAGAGGTTACCGAGAAGTCGCTGCTGCGCCTGAAGGATTGATTCTCACGAGCGCTGCATGAGGCAGGCTCCCGTCAGTCGGCGGGAGCTTTGTTGCAGGAACCGCGGCGGCCGCTGCATAAACATGGTCCACCACGACTCTGTTCATGCCGAGGTGTTGCCATGCGTGTTCTCTGGTTAGGCCTGCTGGTTCTGATGGCCGGGGCCGCAACCCAGGCCCAAGTACTCTCCATGGATTATGCGCAGGTGGTGAACCGCCTGGTGGACCTGGAGGCGCTGGCGGTGTTGCCCCCCCCAGGAGAAAAGTGCCAGCAGTGGTCCAGTTGGGACCGGTCCAGCGTGTACGATGCGTCAACCGATACCTATCTGCACTGGGATGCGAATGGGGACCATAACGGGCACATCCGCACGGAGAACGGCCGCCAGGTGCTTGCCGAGATGGATGGCCCCGGCGTGATCTGGCGCATCTGGTCCGCTGCGCCGGGTGATGGTCGGGTCAGCATCTATATCGACGGGCAGGAGACGCCTCAGATCGATCTGCCGTTCAAGCAGTGTTTCGACAACACCGCGGAGCCGTTTCGGTGGAGCGGGTTGAGTTATGTGGCCAGCCTGGGTTGGAACACCTTCCTGCCGATTCCGTTTCAGCGCTCGTGCAAGGTGGTGGCCGATCCGAACTGGGGGGCCTATTACCACTTCACCTGGACACGGTACCCCGACGCCATACGCCTGCCCTCGTTCTCTTCCGCGCTGGTGGATGCGCATCGGTCCACGATCGATCGCGTCGATCGGATTTTGCGCCAGCGGCGGGGCGCCGATCCGGCGGGTGATCGTCCGGGCCAGCGGCTGGTGGCGCGCCGATTTGTTGTGCTGCCTGGCAAGACGGCTACGCTCGCCGCATTGAGCGGTGAGGGAGCGATCACCGCGATCCGTCTGCAGCCGGATATTCCGTGCCGCACCGACAAGGCTTTACGCAGCGCCGCTCTGCAGATCCGCTGGGACGGATCGCCGCAGCCTTCGGTGTGGAGTCCGGTCGGGGACTTCTTCGGTTCAGGTCCCGGCTGGAACCCTTATCGCACACTGCCTGTCGGGGTGCATCAGGACGCCATGTACGCTTACTGGTATATGCCGTATGCGCAGGGAGCGCTGGTGGAACTGGTGAATGACGGGGACAAGCCGTTTCAGGGAAGTGTCGTCTTCACCGTCGCTCCGCTGCAGCGGCCGTTGCGAGAGCTCGGGCGGTTTCATGCCTGGTGGCATCGGGGCGACATGCCGTTAGCACGCAAGGACCGGCAGATCGACTGGCCTATGCTGCGCACACAGGGAACGGGCCGGTTCGTCGGGGTGATGCTTGAGGTCTGGAATCCACGCGGAGGCTGGTGGGGTGAAGGCGACGAAAAGTTCCACATAGATGGCGAACCTTTTCCCTCCACATTCGGAACCGGTTCGGAGGACTACTTCGGCTATGCCTGGTGCCATCCCGGCCTGTTCCAACAGGCGTTTCATGCACAGACCCGCAACGACGGCGATAACAAGGGGCATGTATCGGTCAACCGCTGGCACATCGCCGATAATGTGCCGTTTCATGTGTCCTTTGACGGCTATATCGAAAAGTACTTTACAGAAGCGCGTCCCACCCGATACGCGGCGCTGGCCTGCTGGTATCAACAGGCCGGTCAGGCCGTGGCGTACAGGCCGGCGCCTGTGTCTGACCGGTTCTTTTACGAACCGGCGCGTCGGGCTCTGATACCCGGCCGTCACGAAGGCGAGGATCTGCCGGTGCTGTCGGTCAGCAAGGGTACCGTGACGGTCCAGGAACTGCCCGATTGGAGCAACGATGCGCATGCGTGGTGGACCGGTGGTGAACCGGGCGCCGGGGCGGTCTGGTCGTTCCGGGTCGCAAAGGCTGGTCAATACCGCGTGACGGTCCGCTTCACCAAGGCGCGGGATTATGGGATCGTGCAGCCGGTGCTCAATGGCCAGACGGCAGGCGGTCCGCTGGATCTGTTCCATGCGGCGGGAGTGATAACCGAGAGCGTGGACCTAGGCGTGCATCCGCTGCGCGCCGGTGAGAACCGGTTCGAACTGCGCTTAACGGGCGCTAACCCGGCCGCGGTCCCGTCGTATATGGCCGGTATTGACTACATCCAGGTGAGCAATCCCTAGATATGGGCGCTCCCAGCTGGCGCCGAGGGGCCGCTCCAGACGGGATGCGGCCTGTACTGCGATGACGGGGAGGGGGTGCGTGAGCTGCGGTATCCCCTCCCGCAGCAGTTTGAACCTTTTTTCACAATATCGGACCTGAAATAGCCGTCAGCGCCCGATTTTGGCTGTACACTATTTGTGACTGATTTCGCAAAGTCGCATCGGGAACACCCAATGAGGAGCGGAACATGCAGGATTTTGGTATTAATCCCAGTAAACACGGCATCGATAACCATGGCATCAAGACATCTCTGGCGGTCCATTGGAACATGGGCACGGCGGCCCTGATCGAACGCGCATTGGCCCGCCAGGAAGGTCTGCTGGCTTCCGGAGGATCGCTGGTTGTCCGGACCGGCCGCCACACCGGAAGGTCGCCGAAGGACAAGTTCGTGGTGATGGATGAGACCACGCGCGACAAGGTGGCGTGGGGTGCGGTCAACCAACCGATCAGCGAGGAGAAGTACGAGGCGCTGTTCCGGCGCGTGCTGGCCTATCTGCAAGACAAGCGCCTGTACATACAGGACTGCTTCGTGGGTTGTGACGAGCAGTACCGCGTGCCCATTCGCGTCATCAACCAGTACGCCTGGCATAATCTGTTCGCCCGTCAGTTGTTTGTCCGGCCTGACTGGACGAAGACCGGCGACCATGTGCCCGAGTTCGTGGTGATCGCAGCGCCCGGTTTTCGCGCCGACCCCGAGGAAGACGGCACCAACAGCGATGCCTTTGTCATCGTCAACTTCAGCAAGCGGATCATTCTGATCGGTGGCACGGAGTACGCCGGTGAGATGAAGAAGTCGGTCTTCTCCATCATGAATATGCTGCTGCCGGAGCGCGGTGTGCTCTCTATGCACTGCTCAGCCAATATGGGGCCCAAGGGCGATGTGGCGCTGTTCTTCGGCCTCAGCGGCACCGGAAAGACATCCCTGTCGGCGGATCCGAACCGCAGCCTGATCGGTGATGACGAGCACGGCTGGTCCGACAACGGTGTGTTCAACTTCGAAGGCGGCTGCTACGCGAAGGTGATCCGGTTGTCCAAAGAGAACGAGCCGCAGATCTGGAACGCCGTGCGGTTTGGTACGGTGCTTGAAAACGTGTCGATGGATACCGACACGCGGCTACTGGACTTTGACGATGACTCATTAACCGAGAACACACGGGCCGCCTATCCGCTGACCTTCATTGACAACGCAAAGATACCCAGCGTTGCGGGTCATCCGGAGAACGTGATCTTCTTGACCTGCGATGCCTTCGGTGTGCTGCCCCCGATCGCCAGGTTGACCACCGAGCAGGCGATGGACCAGTTCCTGCTGGGGTATACCGCTAAGGTGGCCGGCACTGAAACCGGCGTCACCGAACCCAGCGCCACGTTCAGCACCTGTTTCGGCGCGCCGTTCCTGCCATTGGCGCCGCGCGTCTATGCCGACCTGCTGGGCGAGCGTTTGAACCGGCACCACAGCACGGTGTGGCTGATCAACACCGGCTGGTCCGGTGGTCCATACGGCGTCGGATCGCGCATCAGTATCCCGTACACCCGCGCGATGGTCACCGCCGCGCTGAACGGCGAGCTGAACACGGTGGAATACCGCGTAGACGCCAACTTTGGGCTGTCGGTGCCCCGCACCTGTCCGGGAGTACCTGATGGGGTGCTTGATCCGCGCAGCACCTGGGCGGACAAAGACGCCTATGACGCCAACGCCGCAAAGCTTCGGGCGATGTGGGACGAGCAGTTTAAGAAGCTCGGAATCACCCGCTAGACGCCGCGTTTCTTCTCACCATCAGACGCCTCCGGATCGCTCTGCGATCCGGAGGCGTTCTGCTATGCGCCCAAGGGCTTTACTATGGATGCAGGATATGCCACAATTCGGACATCAGCGTCTGGCATGATGAGACGCTGGCAGGAGGCGATCCTATGTCCAACATTCAGGTCGGTCGTATGGTCGACAAGCAGGTGGCGGAGTGGCGCACCCGCATGCGACAGGTCGAGGAGGAGAGCTTCCAGGGTATCCGGCGCGGGCCGTTACCCATGGTTACAGTGTCCCGGGAGATCGGCAGTTACGCGCAGGGCACCATCAGACAGCTGGTGACCCTGCTAGGCGACCGATGGCGGGTGTGGGGTAAGGCGTTAATCGATGAGGTGGCGGAATGTGCCGATGTGCACCGCAGCCTTGTTGAGATGCTGGACGAGCAGGAACAGAGCGAGATGGAGGAGATCACGCGCACGTTGCTGGGCATGCGGTCGCTGGAGGTGAGCCACTACCGCAAGCATCTGTTGCAGGCGCTGTACGGCATCAGTCGGGGCGGATACGGTGTGGTGATCGGCCGGGGCGCCAACTTCGTGCTGCGCGACGCGCTACGCGTTCGGCTGCGCGCCTGTCTGGATACTCGGATCGAACGGTTATGCCGTGAGATGAACCTGACGCGCCGGGAAGCCGAGACGTTGATCGACCGTACCGACCGCCAGCGGTCGAACTTCATCAAGCAGGTGTTCAACCGTTCGATCGATGAGCAGTGCGCCTACGAGATCATCTTGTGGACTGATCGGCTGGCGCCGGACGCAGCCGCTGACCTGATCTACCAGGCCGTGAAGCACATGTGGCCTGATACCTGGGATGGCAGGTCCAAGCCGCATGCGGCCGGACCCCGCCTGAGCACCGGTCCGTAGGAACCCGGCCCACCTAAACCGCGGTACATTGCGCGCGTTGGGAGGAATCCGGATGAAT
>CAZHSN010000205.1:0-5882 GCA_964535125.1 uncultured bacterium | reverse complement strand
TGGTCAGCGATTTCACTTCGGCGCCTCCGGCTTTTTGGCCGGCTCGACCAAGGCATACAGTTCAAAATCCACCGCGTCACGGTCGCGCACCATGCGCTTCTGGGTATATTGCAGGTTTACCTTTTGGAAACGGGGGTTCAACCCCAACATGAAGTCACCGATGACGCGCTGCTCTGAGGCGGTACCGGTGATCACCAAACGTTGATTGCCATCTTTATCAGGAGCCTCGGCCTGCAGCCCCGTGAGCCATAGATCATCCGGGGTGGCGCGTGAGACATCACCCAGCAGCCCCACCCATCGCAATGTCCGTTCGCGCGCCGTCTTCAATGTGTCCAGACGGGGCGCCAGTTGGGCCAGTTGGCGTTCGGCTTGCTTCACCTCCTGAAGACGCGGCTCCAGTTCGCGTATCTGCGCCTGTCCGGAGGCGATGTCCCCCTGCAGCACTACATTGGCGACCAGCACGGATGTGATGGCCAGCACCACGGCGGCCATTTCGATCAACAGCACTATAAACAACACACGTTTGGCCTTGTCCTGTTGCGCCCGCCTCCGGCGCTCTTCGGCTATCAGATTGACAAGCGGCATATCAGGCGCTCCCGCTCGCGCGCAGTGCGCTGACCGTCGTGTGCATGGCGCACCCTACGGCGACCCCGACGAGTGAGGTCAACCGCTCCTTGTCGGAGGCGTCCATCCCGCCAGTATCCAGTTCCGGATGATCCAACACGCGCACCCGCTGGACATCGATGCCCAACCGGGCGCCGGCGTAGGCGTCGAACCCTGGCAGACTGCCCCCCCCACCGCTGATCAGCAGGGTGCTGACCGGTGCGCCTGAGTTGTCCGGCAGTTGCGACTGGTAGAACTGCAGCGAACGACGCACTTCCCGAAGCAACTCATCGATACCTTGACGGTAGGCATGCAACGCACGCTCCGCCAACTGCTCCTCTGTTTCGTTCAGACCGGCTGTATCCGCCTCGTCAGGCTGCAGCGGTGATAACGCTTCGCCGGAACTGCCGCGACGCCGCAGGAGCGCCCCCAGATCGGCCGTCTTCAGAAACCGTTCCAGCACATCCGGATCCTTACCCAGCACGCCCGCAGCAGCCGACTCGAACGACTCACCGGCGATGTTCACCGTACGCACCACGATCGGCGTATCGGTGGAATAGATCATCAACGTGGACAGCGAGCGGCCGATGTCCAACATCGCGCGCGGCTCACCGTCACACCGGTCAACGTCCGTTAATTCGAACAGCGCGCGATGCAGCGCAAACGGCTGTGTGTCGATCGCCAGAGGGTCCAAACCAGCGCTGCGCAACACTTGAGCGTGCGAGTTCACCAGTTCCCTCGGGGCTGCCGTGAGAATGAGGTCCATGGCGGTCTGATCGTCGGCGATCGTCCGGTTCTGACTGGCGATCTCCTCCCAGCCCAGCACGCACTCATCTATCGGCAACGACACATACTTGCCGCATTCCAGCGGCATGGAACGGCGCAGCGTGGCTTCGGGCATACGGGGAACCTGTATTTGCCGCACCACCATCTGTGGAGCCGCAACAGCGGCGACCCCGGCGGAGAGACGCAATCCTTCACGCTGCAGCAGTTGACGCAACGTGCGGGCGACTTCATCGATGTTGGTGACGACCCCATCGCGCACGCTGTCAGGCGGTGTGGAGCAACGACCGATGCCAACCAGCCTCCACCCGCCGCGCGACGCTTCCAGACAGGCCACTTTGATGAGTGCGCTGCCGATGTCCACGCCGACCGTTGCCGGTATCCTCATCGCCCCATCACTCCCGTCTGACGCGGATCAGGCGACCGCGTCCCGGTGATATTGTACGGCGTGAGGACGTACGGACGCCATATAACGCCCGGATACGTCACTAACGGTCTGGTGGGGTGCGCTTAGCGCGCAGCGACTGCGCCTCGCGCTTCCCCTGCTCCAGTCGGTCATTCAACATGGCGCGCGTCAGCTGGGTTTGCCGGCGCCAGAACGCCCAGATCCCCAACGCAGACAGCGCGGCGATCACCAGAAAACCCAGCACAGGCGTCAGCCAGCGACGCCAGGCCGGCAACGGCTCCATCTGCCGGGTGGCGGTGACCAGCGCGGCCTGCGCCTTGCGCTGATCACCTCGGGCGGCGTTGTTGACCTGCGCCAACGCATCCCGCGCCTCTGTCGGGCTTTTCGTGCGGGTAGCCGCCGGCGCGGGCGGGATCCGGTCATCATCCGGTTGGCTGGCTCGTTCCTGGTAATACCGCATCGCCTCGCTGCGCTCCGCGCTGTCCCGCGGCTCCGGCATCAGCGCCACGCAGGGAGCACAGACGAATGCGCACAACAAGCCCGCCGATAGTAAGCTCCGCCCGCGCGTCATGAGCCGGTACCCGTGTACTGCACGCGCCAGGGCTGTTTCTGCAACGAGGGTGCCCGGGGCAGGTCGAGGTCAATGATCGGCGGCCGGTTGGGGCCGCGGTCACGGATACGCATATCCCAGACAAACCGCGTGCGGGTGCCAGAGACCGGCACGGTCGCCTCATCCTTGCAGATATAGGTGCCGTTCACGGTGAAGACGTTGTTGGATCCTATCTTTCGTCCCACGTAGCCGCCGATCAGGTTGTTGGTATACAGGATGGCGTCAATCTGAGCCGGGCGTATCAGATCGGTGATGTTGCCCTTATTGTCGTATACCGCCATCAGTGAGTCGATGTAGTCATCCGTGGTGCCCGAAAATCCCGGCGGCTTGTAGATCGTCTGATACCGTTTGAAACCCCACGCGTCGGTCTGGGTGCCGTCATACGCCGGTATCCAGGTGCCGTCATAGTTCTTACGGCGCTTCGTGAAGGGCGGCTTCATATACTGCTGCGCTTTGGACAGCATCTCTTTGGTGCTGCCCATGATGATGCTGCCCCGGGCGGCCAACCCCAGGATGGTCCGGTTCTCATTCGACGCGTCCAGAGCGACCGGACTGTTGGATCGGAAGTCAGGCGGATTCTTGTAGGTGATGTCACCCACGATGTGTATGTTGCGCTCGGTGTAGATCGTGCCCTGGCCTTCCACCACGCCCTTGATAATCACATCACCTTTGACGGTGACGGGGCCATGCACCCGGATCGGCTTGGTGTCGGTGCCGATCAGCACCAGCGACCCGTTGGCGACGCCGGCGCTGGTCAAGCGGTCCCAGCCGTTGTTGGCTTTGTTCCATACATCGATATAGGCAGGAAGTGCGGAATTCGGATTGGGCGTGCCGTCTTTCCAGTTAGTCTTATTGTCTATATATGATCGCGACAGCTGCTCATAGTAGGAGATGTCGGACAGGTCCGGCATCAGCTCTTCACGCGAGGGGCGCGGATCCAGCATCGTGTTGTCGCGTTTACGGGTTCCGTAGGTGTCATAGAATGTTGCGCCGCTGATCCGCCCGTTGATCAGCGCCGCGTCCGAGTCGTAAATCACATCGCGCCACGCCTCCCAGGTTTCACCACCCTTGGGGCCGAACACCTTGGTGCTGAACGCCGGACGCCAACGCGGCTCGGAGTTCACGGTGTTGGCATATGTGGATGTGGCCGCAAAACTGGCTACGCCGGTTACGGTGCCGTTCGCCGGCGGATCCAGCTTGTTGTTGGCGGCGGCGACCAGGCTGCCGTTGAACCGTCCGCCCGAGCCGGTACCCGAGGGGCGGATCTCCATGTTTCCGTTGGCGCGCACATCCCCCGCCACCACCAGCGTCGTATCGTTCAGTCCGTAGAACCAGCCGTAATTGTTGGCAAAGTAGGCATAGTCGAACACCCGTGAGCGCGGCAGCCCCATGTCCAGCGTGTCGTCCAGCACCACGCGGATCTCCCCGGGATCCAGCGCCTGGTTATCGTTCAGATCCACCCAACCCACCGAGCGGATGGTGATCCGGCGCATGAACTGGTCTGAGAGCTCATAAGCGATCACTCCCGATGCATACCGGACCTTGGGCGAGACGGCGTCGGTGAGCGTGTTGGTTGGGGAACCCTCGCTGGCGCCGCCGAACGCGGCATCGACAGCATCCAGGTCCTGGCTGATCCGGAACGGACGCCACAACGCCAGCCGTTGCATGCGCAGTCCCCCTTCGGCGGCGAACAATGCCTGCAGTTCCTGTTCGTGTCGATGCACCCGACGCAGGCCGGCGGTGGCGTAGTTCACCAGCACCACGCCCAGTGAGAACAGCAAGAACAGAAAGATCAGGATCATAATCAGTGAGGATCCACGGCGCCGCATGTTACGCCTCCTTTCAGTCAGCCTGGTTGCGTGGCATGTACGAGCCATGCAGCCGCGCCAGTCGCGCCGGCCCTTCGGCGGGTACGACCCGCATCACCAGGTTCACATCGACACAGCGCATCGCGGCGTCGCCAAAAGGATTCGAGAAGGGCCTCACGGCCTGTCCCGTCTCGGGATCGGTGGAGACCAGTCCGGTCACCAGAGGGGCGTTGGGCCGCATCGACCAGATGAGTTGTCCGTCACTCACCTGAAACGTACGCGGCGTGGGCGACATCTGCATCGGGATCACCGGCTGTCCGCTGTCGTCTGCCACGGGAACCCAATAGGTTAACGTCGTGCCCGTATCGTTGACCTGGATCAGGATCGCCGATCGGACTTCCGAAGAGATGCGCGCCATCGCGAGCGCCAACGCGTCGTTGTTGTCCATATCGGTGGAGCCGCGCACCAGCAGCTGCGATGCGCTGCTGAACAGTGTCATCGCGCCGAAAGCGATCCCCAAGGTAATGCCGACGGCGATCAACAGTTCCACCATAGTCAGCCCCAGTCGCCGGCGCGTATGCTGTCTGATACGTGTGGTGTTCATTCGTTCGTCACCAGCGTCGCCATCACCACCGAGCGTGCCGGACTGTTCGCGTCCTGCCACCGGATGGTCACCGTCACGCGGCGGACATCATACCCGACATCCTCCACCTGGATGGTCCCCGATCCCTGCGGAAGCACCAGTGACGGGTTCAGTGTGGCGGGATTGGCGGTGGACAGCGCGAAGGGGGACGCTTCCGGGGTGGTGGCGATCAAACCGTACTGCTTCAACCCGTCATACGTCAGGTTGTTATACTCGGCCAGACGGGCGCGTTCCAGCACACTCTGGGCGATTTCCGTGGCTACCTGCCGTCGGCTGGCATGTGCGCCGGTGCGGATTCCCGCCGGCATCAGGGCCGCGTAAGCCAACACCAGCACGCCCAGCAGTCCCACGGTCAGCATGAGTTCGGCGACCGTAAACCCTCTGCCGTTCATCGGCGTGCCTCCGGGTTTTGGTTTGAGGCGACAGGAGCGGCCTGAATCAGGCCGCTCCTGTTACGCATAGTCGATGATGGGATACGATACTAGTCCAGTTTGTGCGTGGGATACGTACCTACTACCGGACAAGCTGGATTGGTATCGAGAGCATTGATCGTGTATGATGCTCCGCCGCCGGCTGGGCATAACGGTTCAGTCTTGATGTACAAGGTTGCACCATACAGGTCAGCGGATGTCGGTGTCGTAGTTTTCTTTGTGTCAATGGCCCATTGCTCTTTGGCTGAGGAAATCTGCTTGAGGTTCGCAATGCAGGCTTTGGCTTGAGAGCTTTCGCGAGCCTTGTTGAAGTTGGGGATCGCGATGGCAAGCAGGATGCCGATCACCAGCACGACGATCATGATTTCGACCAGCGTGAAGGCGCGGATCGAGAGACGCATTGTGCGAGACATGTGTGTGTAGCCTCCTCTATCCTTTGTGTTGTAAGGACGGACGGGCCAGACCGGACTGGTGACCACTGGGCACCTGGACATCCCGATCCGTGATTGGCGTCCTTCTGACCTCACCTATACTATGGGTCAGGACACGCACCGTTTGTCAAGGGGAGCGGCCGCACAGAGCCGAACTTTTGCCGATA
>CAZHSN010000204.1:0-5909 GCA_964535125.1 uncultured bacterium | reverse complement strand
TTTTCTGAGTGGCTGGCATACCGCGCGGTTGCTGCAGGTAGGCTGGTCTGGTACCGACTCGCTCACAAAGCACACATATGACTTTGCCCACGGGCTGATTGCCATCGGCTGGTGCTATTGGGTTCCGGCTGTCATATACCGCGGATTGTCGCCGTTCATCTGGTGGGGGCACCTGATCTACGCAACGCTGCTCTGGTTGCCCAGGGTGTTTACCATGTATGCGCTGCGCAAGGATAACCAGGACACACACACCCTTCAGGGCATCAGCTCGGAAGGCATCGGCATCTATCTACCCTTGCCGCACCCGGATGTGACTTATTGTGCAGTTGTCCTTCTGCTTCTCTGTACGGCGGGTACTGCCGTATACCTGCTGAACGGGCTGCGGCAAATGCGGCCCTGGTCTATGGCGCAGCGCATCTTTCGGTTGTGGTCACGGCTGATGCTGCTGATTGCACTAGCGGCAGGAACGGACTGGCTCATGACCGGCAGTGCAACCTGGGACCTGCTACCGGAGTACAATTGGACTTTCCGTTGATACATGGGAAAGCAACATGATGGACTTTAAAGTAACCAGTTCATCATGCACTCTGCAGCAGGCCTGCGAATGGGCGGCGGACTACGCACGATCGTTGGTCATGACCGGCCGCTGTTGCCCGGTCAACCGACACGAATTCTGCGAACAGACAGATCTCACCACAGCCATGCCCTGCTACCACGCCGGCTACCTGTTCCGCAGCGCGTTCTATGCACGCGACTTCTGCCATCAGGCCGTCGGGGCGCACCTGCTGGGGCTGGACACCGAAAACCGGTACATGCTGAACGCCTTCGCGGCCAGCGCCACACCCGGGCGGGAGTGGTATCCGCTATGGGCGCTGAATTTCGACGGCTCCCCGTTTCTGCTGGACTACCGCGATGACAGCGCGTTCGTCCGTGAGGTTCCGACCGTGCTTGAACTGGTGGAGACCTGCGAACGGCTGTACCGGTGGACCGGCGATCCCTACTACCTGCATGATACCTGTCTGCGACGCTTCGGGGAGCACGCCGTGACGGAGTTCATACGGCTGCACGATCAACGGATGCCGAATGGCGTTGCGGAGGGGGATGGTTCGGGTGATATCTTCCGCGGCGTGGCCACCTACAGCGAGCGGGGCGCACCGCTGCTGGAGGCAGGAGATGGACTGGCCTGCGAGTATCAGGCACTCAGCAGCTGGGCCCGACTGTGTATCGCCCGGGGTGATTGTGATGGCGCGGTACGTTTCGCCCAGCGGGCGGCGCGGCTGCGCCACTACTTCGAAACCGACTGGAGCGTCACCCCGGAAACCGACCTGTATGTCTGCGGCTACGACGTGCACGGACAACCCGTCACCCGGTTCGAGCTGGAGGGATCCTGGTTCATGCCGTTGAAGGGGCTGACCCGCCCCTCACCCCGGCTAGAGCGCTATCTCGACTTCATCGAGCAGTGCCTGGACGATCCATGCACACGTCCACCCAACGTCGAAGCGTGCACCTACCTGCCCGAGGTGTTCTGTTAGTACGGGCGCGCCGAAACGGCCTGGAGATGGCTGCTGTATACCGTCACGCATCCTGACCGTGACTACCCGGAAGTCGCCTTCACGCTGCTCAGCACAGTGGTCGAACGGCTCATGGGCGTCGTGCCGCACGCATCACAGCTGGCCTTCGCCACGCAGAGCTGCCTACCCGCGGCAGTGGAAAGCCTGTCGGCTCGGGGCATTCCTCTGGGGGCGCATCAACTCCACATTACGCACCATGGCGCGCACGCGACCACCGTCTGTCAGACCGGCGTTGACCAAGCACTGGAATGGGAAGCCCGGTTCACCGGCAGCCATGCTGCGCTGCTGGTGGATGGCCAGCCGCATCCCGCTGTACCGCGCACGCTGTTTGGTCTGCCTGTCAGCGCCGTCTCGGTGAGTCTCCCACCCGACCGGCCGGTGACGGTGCAAACGCCCTGAGCGTACACATGGCGCGCGCGGACTCTGTATAATGAAACAGCGGTAACAGGGGCCCGTAGCTCAAGGGCAGAGCGCCCGGCTCATAACTGGTTGGTTGCAGGTTCGAATCCTGCCGGGCCCACCACCACCCTCACGTGTTCAGATCACCTGACGCACTACTCCACCAGATCGAAGATCTTCCCAGGGTTCATGATTCCGTGCGGATCGAACACCGCCTTCAGGCAACGGCACAGATCGCGGTTCAACGACGGACGGGACAGCTTCAGCAGGTCCCGCTTGACCATGCCGATGCCGTGTTCACCCGATACCGTCCCGCCCAGTTCCACAGCGGCGCGCACCAACGCCTCGGCCGCACCCAACGCGCGGCGCGTCTCGTCGGCGTCGCGCGGGTCAAACAACGGGTTCGGGTGCAGGTTGCCATCACCAATATGTCCGAACACCGGCGCCAGAACACCGTACTCCTGGCGGATCAGCTCCAACTGGCGCAGCATGGGGATCACCAAACCACGCGGCAGCGAGATGTCCTCACCCAGTTTGGCCGGGCGCAACTGAGACAGCGAGGACGAGATCGCCCGGCGTACCCGCCACAGGTGGTCGCGCTCAGCGACATCGGTCGCACGCTCCACCGACCAGGCGCCGCACGCCTCCGCCAGCATGGCCATGCGCGCCAGCGAGCGGTTCACCTCGTCATCTGTGCCGTCACTCTCCAACAGCAGCAGCGCCCCGGTACGTTCATCCAGATCGATGGCCATCGCCTGGGAAACGCACCACAGGCATTCCCGATCCATGAACTCCAGCACCGAGGGTATGAGTCCGCTCTGAAGGATGCGGTTGACGGTCTCCGCCGCCTCCTCCACGCTCCCGAACAACGCCGTCAGCGTGCCGGTGGCCTGCGGTCGCGGCACCAGACGCAGGGTGATCTGTGTGACCACTCCCAACGTGCCCTCCGATCCCACGAACAGCTGACTGAGGTTGTACCCGGAAGCGTTCTTCAGGTAACGGCCGCCATCGGTCAGCACCTGCCCTCCCGGCAGTACGGCCCGGATGCCGCGCACGTACTCGCGCGTCACACCGTACTTCAAACAACGCGGGCCTCCCGCACAGGTGGCCACGTTTCCGCCTAACGTGCTCTGTTTCAAGCTGGCGGGATCAGGCGGATAGAACAGCCCCTGCGCCTCGACCGCCTCCTGCAGATGGGCATTCACCACGCCCGGCTCCACCACAGCGAACAACCCTTCCGTGTCGATCTGCAGGATGCGGTTCATGGGAGCCAGATTCAACACGATCCCGCCATCCGGTGTGGTCCCTCCAGCCAGACCGGTTCCGGCTCCGCGCGGGTATACCGGCACGTGGTGTTCATCCGCCCAGCGCAGCACCTGTATCACGTGTTCCTCGCATGTGGCATGTACCACCACTGCCGGCATCCCTTGTACCACGGTGCTCGCATCGTAGCCATATGCCGTCAGCGACTCCGGGTCATCACATACCAGATCGGGGGGCAGGAAAGCTCGCAACGCGTCGGCCGGATTCATGGTCTACCCTCCAGCGCCCGCTCGGCCAGTGTACTGAGGTGCATCACCTGCCAGCGGTCCTGCGGCTCACATCCGGCCATCAGCTGCAGCAGACATCCAGGGTTGGCGGTCACCACCGTCTCCGCGCCACTCTGCCGAATGCGTTCGCGCTTGCGCGCCAGCGCATCCTCGGCCACATGCGGATGCGTCAGCCAGTAGCTGCCGGCGCTGCCGCAGCAGCGGTCATGCTCGGCCAGTTCCGCACTGCGGGTACAAAGCCGGCGCACCAATTCGCGCGGCTGGGCACATACCCCCTGCGCATGCGCCAGATGACAGGGAGCATGCCACACGGCGAGTCCGACCTCCACCGGAGGCGGCAGATCCAGCGGCGCCAGGAACTCGGACAGGTCCCGCACCCGTGCGCTGAACTGACGCGCCGCTTCGGTACCCAGCTGCCGTCCGTACGACTTCAACTCCGCGCCGCACGCCGCACAGTCGGTGATGACTGTCTCCAGCCCCTCGAACATCTGCACGTTATGCTCCGCCATCCGGTGTGCGATCTCCTGTTCACCGGCTTGATGCTGCGGCGCGCCGCAGCATACCACTCGGCGATCGATGACCACTGTATATCCCAGCCGGTTCAGCACCCTCACCGTAGACCGAGTGACATCGGCAAACAGCGTGTTCATGGCGCATCCCAGAAACAGTCCAATCCGGCCGCGCTCTGTACCGTTCGCCGGGTTCACCTCAGGCAGGCTGCGGCGTACCGAACGGGCCGGCAACGGAGGCAACATGCGGTCCAAACGTTCCAGCAAGGGCAGATGGGCCAACAGCCCGCTGGATCGCAGCAGCCGCTGCACCCCAACGCGCTGGTAGGCCAATCGGGCCGCCTGCGTACCTATATCCAACCAGATTGGCTGAGACAGTCCCGGCCCCAGAATCAGTCGACGAAGCGCACGCTGCATAAGCGTTACACCATCCGGCATCTGCGCCCGGGCCTGCAGTGCCATCTCACCCGGGGACAGCCCATTCGGACAAGCCGTCGCACAAGCGCGGCAATCCAAACAGCTGTACAGCGCTTGATACAGCCCATCCGACTGTGCCAGACGACCTTCATTGTGGGCACGTAACAGCTGCAGCCGCCCGCGCGGCGACGCGAGTTCGCGTACGGTGGCCGCGTACGAAGGGCAAACTGGCAGGCAGGTGGCGCACCGGCTGCAGCGCAGCAGCAGATCATGCCATCCGTCTGCACCGGGTGCAGGAAGAGTGCTCATGTCTCGATTATACGCCTCAGCCGGGTTGACAGGTGTCAGCTGAGACGCATCAGCAGGGTATCCCCCTGTTGCATCTGCCGGCGCAGCTCGCGTCCGTAGTGCAGCGTCTCACCGGTTGCCAGGTCGCTCCAGCGGGCCGTCCGTGTCCAGCGCAGACGCTTCTCACCCGATGAACAGGCATGCAGACTGATGACGCCATTGCCGGACATCACCACATCGTCGCTGTCTGCGATGATGTGCGCCCCGGCGTCGCGGGCCAGTCGGCGCAGCATCGCGGTGGGCAGCTGCAGCACGCCGCAATACACGCTGGTCCAACCGCTGAAACGCCGGCGCGCCACAGCGACCGCTCCACTGTCCGCATACCAGGCCAGCGGTTCTGCCGAGCCTTCTACGATCAACTGGCGTGACAACGGTGCGTGTCCGGGGTCAAATGACGTCCCGCCAGCCAGACGCAGCGCGATGGCGCCTGTATGCTCCCGCAAGCGCATACCGGCGATCCGGGACACATGCTGTATGGACTGCACCCCGTCGGCATTGAGGCCTGCCGGGCCCATCCACACGACCGTCGCCCCTCGACGCTGCAGCGTGCGCTTCAGCTGCTCGCGCTGCGGCCGGTCCAACCGGTAAGCCCCCAGCACCAGGTACATGCGGGCGGCGGGCACACGTCCTTCTAAGGCATCCTGAAACAGATACACTCCGGTCGAGCAGCCGATCCGCATCCAGTGCGAGCGGAACGCTCCCAACAGCGGACCGGCGATGCGCGGCGAGGGATGCGCATCGAGAATCCCCTGCTCGTCGACCAAGACGGCCACATCGGGATGATGCACTGTCTGCTTCGGCAGGAGATGGGAATACGCGTCGACCAAGGGCTTCAGGTCATTCCAGATCGCTTCATCACGGAACCACCCCTGGCCGGGCAGATCCATCCACCAGAGCGATGCACCGCGGGTAATGGTCGCTCCGAAGTTGCGGCGCAGCACACCCAGTGTCTCGCGATGATCGGCGCATCGCCCCGGGGCGGCGTCGGAGGCCGACAAATGCGTGCGGGTGTCGTCCTCGAACAGCCACAACTTGCCATGCAGCGCCGCGCTGTCCACCGGTCCCATGTGATACCCGCCGCCTCCCGGACCGCGGTCGGCATAACTGACGGGTGA
>CAZHSN010000203.1:0-5942 GCA_964535125.1 uncultured bacterium | reverse complement strand
CCTCCTCTGCGTAAAAGCAGACCACCATGCACGCGTCTCATCCAGCAAGACGGCGCTGTTCAATTTCATGAGGGTTTCGGTAACCTGTACGCCCTGTGCATAGTCGTTCGCGCCGACGACAATGACATCACCTTTACCCGGTTGCAGAGACACAACCAGCATACCATCATCCTGCAGCACCCCAGTGCAGTCGCCCGACGTAATCACCCAATGGAACGACCACCGGTCGGTGATGTACGGGTCACGGAAAATCTTAGTCCCAGGCGGCAACTGCTGTCTCCAAACGCCTGGCAGACCGCGGGCTGGGATCCACTTGGCTTCTGCATGGGGTCGAAGCACCCATTGGATCCCCGGTTCGCGGCACTGAAACCGGCGCACATAGGCAGGAACTCCACTGGGAGCGAACTCGATAAACTGCGCCAGTTCATTCGATCCCTCCCGGTAGACATGCCGCCAAATGGCCGCACCCAACTCACGTCGCGAGACCGCGCTGATCGCCTTTTCGCATCGTGTCTCTATCTGCAAGATGTTGGGCGAGCTGTACGGCGGTCCGAACAGACATTCGACGTTTGGTCCGGTGCTCAACGCTACCATCTGTCCATTGCCTACCGCGTGAATGCTGTTCTCATCCCGCTGACCGCTCGTCCACAAGCGCTCGCGCTGGGATAATGCGTATGTCTGTGCTGTCATCTCTTGGGCTCCCATGACTGTGCCTGTCGATATCATTGCACCGAGTAGAAACAGGACCATGATAACCATGTCGCATCCTCCTGTACCGCTTGGTGCAGTCAGTTTCCTGTCAAGTTCGGCATACTGGCGCACCATCCGTGCTCGCATGCCTCATTGTCCCATAGACGCAGTTGTTGGCTCCAGTTCGTCAGCTGCGCGCATACAATCGAAGCAGGACACACCAAGCGCGGAGGTGAACTGGGGAGTAAGCAAAGCAGGAGGTTCCCTATGTACCGCAGTATCCGGGAGTTTGGGGTGGATCCCCGCCAGACCGCATCGCGCAACGCCCAGCGACTGCAGGCCGCCATCGATTGGGCCGCTCCGCGGGGAGCCGCGTTGTTCATCGATCCGGCAGACCAGCCCTATATGCTGGACGGCGGCGTCGTGTTGAAGCAAAACGCCTCACTGATCGGCGTTCATGGGCCTGTGGGCAGGGGCACGCGTCATCCACAGGCAGAACGGCCCGTGGGCTCCGTGCTGGCCACAGAAGACACGCAAAAGCCGTTGATCACCGTGGAAGGCGCCGCGCAGATCCGCGGGATCCAATTCTGGTATCCGGCGCAGTCCCGCACCTCAGCGGCCAAGGTGATTGAATATCCGGCCACCATCAAGGCATCGTCCTCCAACTCGGCACAGGGCGTCACGCTTTCGTGCCTGACGTTCTACGGCGAGTTTTTCGCAATGGACTTTAACTGCTCGCCGCAGGTGATCTGTGAGCAGGTGCTGTGCGAACACTGCTACGGGTACCCGCTGAGCGGCCGCTTCATCTCCATCGACTACTGTTACGACATACCCCGTCTGCTTCACTGCCATGTGAATCCAGCCAATCGTCGGTTCATCGATGGAGGTTATTCGCGCGAGGTGATCGACTCGGTGGCGGCCCGTGACACCTACACCTACTGGATTGATCACACGGACAACGCCCAGTTGATGGATGTGTTCACATTCGGCGTACACGGGGGGATCTGGTTGGGGCCGGCCACATACGGCCAGTTGACCAACTTTAACCTGGACTGTGTAACCATCGGGGTGTTCAAGAGCGGCGACAGCCCGTTCAACCGAAACTGGCAGATCGCCCAGGGGTCGATCATCGCCAATGTCGGCAAAAGCATCGAGGACATCCATCCCTTCGTTATCACCGGCCAGGGCCACACGACATTGACGGGTGTCGAGTCGTTCTCCGGACCTAATGGGGCAATTACAGCGATCGGTTCGTCGTATGACTTCATGCGCGTACAGGGAGATCGCCCTTGCACGATCAGCTTGTTTGGTTGCCGCATGCGGAACTACAAGGCGCCCGATCCATTGACCATCGTCAACCCAAAGGCAGTCGTCCAGGCAGTCGCCTGCATAGACCACTCGGAACGCCCTTACAACCGTATGCCCTGAGGGCGCTAACGAGTCGTCCGGCCGCTGTGCCTATTCGCACCTATCCAGCACGGAACGCACAGCGGCCAGCAGCTGATGCATGGTAAAAGGCTTGGGCAGGAAATGCGCTCCCGACTCCAGCAGGCTGTCATGGTGAATAATATCGGATGTATACCCGGACATAAACAGATGCTTCGCGTGCGGAGCGAGTGCGCTGATGTAGTATGCCAAGTCATGGCCGTTCATCTCCGGCATGACCACATCGGTGATCAAAAGATCCACACGCGCGCCGTGCTCTCTGGCCAGGTCGATCGCCTCACCGGGTCTGTTGGCGGCCAACACGGTGTATCCATACGCCTCCAGCACTTCGCGTCCCAGCTGTAGAATAGCCGGCTCATCCTCAACCAGCAGTATGGTCTCACTTCCGCCCTGAACTTCAGCGACGCTGTCGGCAGACAACTCAACGGCGCTCGCGGCATCCACATACCGCGGAATGAAGATGCGGAAAATGGACCCATGCCCCGGTTCACTGTATACACGGATGAACCCCTGGTTTTGGCGCACAATGCCATACACCGTTGCGAGTCCAAGTCCGGTTCCTTCTCCCTGCGGTTTTGTGGTAAAGAACGGCTCGAATATCTGGCGCTGCGTCTCAGCGTCCATATCGCAGCCTGTGTCGCTGACCGCCAATATGACATACTCGCCCGCGGCGCCACCAGGCATGGTCGAAGCGTACGCTTCATCAATCGCCACATTGGACGTCTCGATGGTGATCGTACCCCCTGCACCGATGGCGTCGCGCGCGTTCACGCACAGGTTGGCCAGTATCTGGTCCACTTGCGACGGATCAAACCACACCGGCCATACACCCTGGCCGGGGCGCCACACCAGATCGATGTGTTCCCCAATCAAAGGTTTGAGCATGTCAAACATGCCCTCAATCGTGTTGTTCAAATCAAGCAGTTGCGGCGTTACGACCTGCTTTCTGGCAAACGCCAATAGCTTACGCGTCAGGTCGGCCGACCGTCTGGCAGCCTCGTAGACCTTGCGAAGGTCACGCTGCAGAGGAGACTGCTCGCCTGCGCGCCGCATGAGCATCTCGGTGTACCCGATGATCACACTGAGCATGTTGTTGTAGTCATGCGCCACACCGCCGGCGAGGCGTCCAATGGACTCCATCTTCTGGGACTCGGCCAGCTGGTGTTCCAGTCGCAGCCGTTCGGCTTCGGCGCGGCGGAGTTCTGTGACATCACGCAGGTATGACACACGAACGTTCTCTCCTCGGTAACGCATGTTGACGCCACGAACCTCTACCGGAGTCAAGGCGCCATCGTCGCGGACGAGTTCAATCGAATACGTGTCCGTCGAGTTCGTGCGGATATGCTCATCGACACGCTGCAGCGACTCCTCTGTCAGCCGAGCGACATACAATATGTTGCGTCCAATCAATTCATCTGCACTGGGAACGCGAACTAAATCTGCCAAAGCCTGATTGCATTCGACAATGACTCCGTCGACATGTATCGCGATCGCTTCACTGGCCATCGACGCCAAAGAGCGGAACCGCTCTTCACTGAGCCGCAGCGCGGTCTCCATCTCGAGACGCTCGGACAGGTCAATGCCAAACACCATAAGCATCGGATCGGAACCGCTGTCAATGCGCGTCGATGTGAAGAGATACGGTGTCGTTCTGCCGGATGCATGCACAATTCGATGCTCCCAGGTGCGCATCGGTTCGTCATCATCCGCCAGCATCTCCGCTACATCCTTGGCGATTTCATGTTCGTTCTCACCGTGGTAGATCGAACTGAGAGGCACCCGACCGAGTTCATCCGCGGACAGGCCTGTCGCGGCCTCCAACTGGGTGTTCCACTGCACCAATCTCAGTTGATGGTCTATCAATGCAAACACGCCAGGCATGCTGCGCAATAGGTGTTCGATCAACTGCGCCTCGCTGCGCAACGCCTCCTCGGCTCTGTGCAAATCCGTCAGGTCGCGCGCTTCGACGAGAATGTGCACGAGTGCGCCGCTATCATCCACCAACGGCGCCATGCTGAGGTCCGCAGCGTGGCGCACTCTGTCACTATCCTGTAAAGTGACCACCCGCCGGTACAGACGCCCGTGTTGCACGGCAATCAGCGCGTTACGCAACACGCTTTGCGCCTCCCGACGGTCTTCCCACCAAGGGGCCTCAGCGAAGGATACCCCCTCCAACTCATCCATCTCCTTCGCGACCAGCCGTAAAAATGTACGATTCGCGCTGATGATCTGCCCGGACGTATCCAGAACGGCCAACATGCTGTATGCTTGGTCAAACAACGCCCGGCTAAGCGTCTCAGAACGATTGAGCGCCCGCAGCGCCTCCCGTTGATCCGTCACATCACGCAGTATGATCACCATGCCTAGTCGCGCATGTGTTTCATCGCTCACGGGTGCAGCCTTAACAGAAACGTGGCGAATCTGACCTGTACGCGACACCACGACGGTCTCACCGTCTGATTGGACCGGTTCCGAGATGGCAGCAGGCAACGCCGGAAACACCTGAAGAACATCCGGAAGCGATCGACCGATGGCATCCTGCGATGACCAACCGGACAACTGCTCAGCGGCGGCGTTGAACACGGTGATACGGCCATCGCGGTCCGTAGCCACCACGGCATCGCCGATGGAAACCAGTGTCAACCGGTAGCCGCGCTCTGCCAGAGCAATGGCATCCCGTGATCGTTCCACTTCGGCATTGCGTTCCGCCAACTCCGCAGTGGCACGGGCAACCTGATTTCGAAGCATCATGTTCCACGCCAGGACGGCCAACACCACCGCCAGCGCACAGACGGCCAGTATGCCCAATTCACGCCACGGTAAAGCCCTTGGTGTCGTATGACCGGTCCACCTGTCGAGTATGGCATTGGCAGTCTGCGGAGGCAAGCGATCAAACCCGGTGCGTATTATGTCGAGCAGTTCGATATTGCCTTTCCGCACGGCAACACTCTGCGCGTGTACCTCGACGTCCTCCGCCGCTCTGCGAAACAGATCGCCGGAAGGAGAACGGGAAAGGTAGTACTGAGCTGTCGGAGCGTCCGCTACAAACACGTTGACCTGCCCGTTCAGTGCGGCATCGACCAGGGAATCAGCTCCAGGGAAGGCGACCAGATGGATATTCGGATGTTCGCGCCGGATCAGTTCTTCGCTGCTGTCTCCCTTGACCACGCCGACTCGAAAACCGGACAGGTCCTCAATACCCTTGATCGACAGCACCTTCGAGTTGAAGAACACGCCGACGGGGATCTCGAACAATGGGCGGGTGAACTCGAAATATCGCTCACGCTCTTTGGTATGGAATATCCCCCCGACGGCATCCGCGCGCCCGTCACGCACCATCTCCAAAGCCTGCTCCAAGGGAACCAGCCGGAACTCCACCTCGATCCCTGTCTGGCGGCTCCATGCCTGCCACAAGTCGATTGTGATCCCTTTGGCGCGTCCGGAAGCGTCCACAAATGCGAAAGGCGGGTACGCATGATCATCAACCACAACGATTCGCTGTGGCCGCTCACTGGCGTACGCCAAGGTGCAGATCACCGTGAACACAATGATCAGTGCGAGCAGCGTATTTCGGATTGTTATCCGCAATCGGATGCAGCCTGTCCTTGGATCATACAGAGGCACTCCATGGCATTATCAGGACACGCAGCCCTGTGATGCAATACCCGTCCTATAATGATCGACTCCGGTTACGCGATTCTTTACATGCGGTTCATGGCGTCGCGAAACATGCGTTTTCGGGAAGCGATCAAGGAGCGCCGCAAGCGGTCCTGCTCTGACTTCGGGTATGGAGATCCCTTCGGATT
>CAZHSN010000202.1:0-6060 GCA_964535125.1 uncultured bacterium | reverse complement strand
CTGGGCATCGCGTACCGCGATGGATATCGACGGTCTGGGCGAACGGCAGATCCAGGCGCTGTATGATGCCGGTCTGTTACACAGCCCTGCCGATCTGTATGATCCCGAGTTCGCGTCCACCCTGCAGGCGAAAGTGCTGCAGCTCGAGGCGCTGCGCAAACGGCTGCAGCAGCAGAAAAACCGCAAGGACAAGCAGCCGCTTGCACTCAGCGAAGAGCAGCGCACCGACCTGGAGGCATTCAGAGGTTTCGGGCCCACATCCGTGGCCAACCTGCTGGCCGCCATCGACGCCTCACGCCATCGGCCGCTGGCCCGGTTTCTCACGGCGCTGGGCATCCGTCAGGTGGGAGATAAGGCGGCGCGAACGCTGGCGGCGCACTTCGGCTCGCTGCGGGCGATTCAGGATGCCGACATGGACGCGCTGCAGCGCGTGCCGGATATCGGCCCGGAAACCGCAAAAGCTATCCGGCGCTTCTTTGACTCGCCGGACAACCGGCGCGTACTGGAACGCCTGCAGGCATTGGGCGTTGTCCCTCAAGAGCAGGAGCCAGAACAGGCGAATGGTCCCTTCACGGGTGAGGTGATTGTGTTCACCGGAACGCTGACCCGCGCCACCCGCGAGCAGGCCGAGGCGATCGCCGAGTCACTGGGGGGGCGCACCAGCGGCAGCGTCAGCCGGCAGACCACACTGGTCGTCGCCGGCCCCGGCGCAGGCAGCAAACGCGCCAAAGCGGAACAACTGGGCATTCCGGTTATTGACGAAGAGGCTTTCTGGGAAAGAGTTGGAAAGGAGCCGGATCGTACTCCGTAGGTAGTTACACTCACCAAGACCGGACGTAAAAAACCACTACCGCGCTCGTGACTATCTTGCACAGACGGCGACTGCCATCCGTGGTTGGAAGAGGCAAGCCCATGTCAGAACCACAAGAACAGGAGTGTTAGGCCTCAGTGGGAGCACATCCGGCCATAAGCATACATGTAAAACCGATAGATTAGCTGGACCTAATATCCAAGCATCCTAAATGTGAACACGTGTCATCGTTATCTTCGCACATCCAATCGCAAGCCATCTCTCCTTCTATAGGCCACCCCTTACAAGTCCCTAGCACCCTCTCCTCCGGCCTATTGCGTGCGATCACCAAAAGCTGCGGTTTGGTCCAGTCTCGCTTCATGTTGGCCTCCTCGATGTAAACAAAATGCCTCCGCATGCCCACAACTGTACACAGGCACTGAGAGCTACCCGAAAATACCACACCGAACGGCCGATGTCAACCGTGTGGTCACGGGGCACGCCACAGTTGATGGGTGGTACAGAGCGGCGCCGCCTCAGCCCACGCGAGCAGGCGAGTCCCTGGCCGAATGACTGGGCGCGCGCACCAGCGGCAGCATCAGCCGGCAGACCACGCTGGTCGTCGCCGGCCCCGCCGCAGGCAGCAAGCGCGCCAAAGCGGAACAGCTGGGCATTCCCGTGATCGACGCAGCGACCTTCTGGGAAAGAACCGGGCAGGAGCCGGATCATCATGTATACGGATGATAAACCACCAATAACGGCTGGTACCGCTGAGACACGTGATGTCTCGGGTGCCAGCGTCACGCCGGGGGTGGAACGTCGACTCATGCGACTCTGTGTACAGGAACACGGTCACTAACCAAGGCGGAGAACCACATAACAGATACAGGCATCCGTATACACAGGGGGTTCTGTGGACACAGCGGCGTGTTCATGCCTCCGCCCAGGCAACTCCATGGGCGCCACTGGCGTGATCCTGGCCGGTGATTAACTTCCGAGCATTGCCATACACGAACTGCAACCATCACTTTCACCATCTTGCTCGATGCAAAACGTATGATAGTTAGCAGCCCCTGTATTGTTTTCATCGACCTTGCAACCTAATAAGACCAACTCCTCAGGCTTATTACGTACGATGATCACCAGCTGCGGTTTATACCATTCACGTTTCATGGCGGTCTCCATCCTTGCGTTACGGGACTGCGCATCTGCGGAGTGACTGCACACGGCTGCCCGATCATACCATGGCAATTACACATACTACATTCACCAGTAGGCTGTCAATGGATTAGACCACCCACGCAGATCGGGCGCGGTCACGGATTGGACATCATCAGGTGGGGACACGCCGAACAGACCGATGTCAATACCGCGTCCCACACGGCCGAACGGGACACGCTACGATGGCTGAGCGATACGACGCAAGCCTACCTCACGCTGCGAGCGGAACTCACCCGCGTGGTGACGGCGCCAACTGGCGCAGGCAACCGCGTCAACTGTCGGCGGGAAACATGCACGGGGTGCAACTCTGGAAACAGCCGACATGCGTACCGCCTGGGTCTCCTCCAACGGTTAACGTCTTACAATAACCCATAGGTGCTTCTTCGGGCCTGTTTCTCACCAGAACGCACAACGTCGGTGTCCCCAAGGGCGTTTCATGAATGCCCTCCCTGTTATACGCAGTGATGGCGTTACGCCTCCATTTGGACGTACGCATGTTGAACGCAGATCGCCGCCCGAATGGAGGCGATCCGTTCCCGGCTACGCGGTCATGCTCAGCTTTTTGTGAATACCCGGCAGAACACGCAATCATGGAACTCCTCGCAGGCGTGGTTCTGATGCCAATCTCCTCCGCCGGCTAGATTTTTACAGCCAGTCAGCGCGGACGCCTGTGGTTCGCTCCGCACGATCACGACGAGTTCCGGGGTGTGCCAAGAACGCTTCATCAGGTCACTCACCTGCCGCTTCCAGGATTACGGTCAACTGTCAAACAACTCTGAACACTGATCACACGTAACCTCCCAACAAGACGAGAAGCTGTCCGTAGCTCCGTCTCCGCCATCCAGCGTTTTGCATCCGTTCAACACAGCTTCCTGGGGGTCATTTCGCGTCAGGATCGTGAGTTGAGATTGTTGCCATCGGTTCATGGTATGCATCAGCTCCGTTTCTGGACTCTACTTTGTCAGGCACACAGGCGACCAGACGAGACCGGCCATATGAGAGATCATGGCATACCAATCGTGCGGACACAACATCGCCACACTGTACCCGACGCGGCGCCGGCGCAGCGCCTGACCCGATGCGCCAAGGCGCGGCATCAGAAGGCGATCGGCCCGTTGTAACGTCTGGAGTCCGGCCTTCGTACCGGGAGAGTGTGCACACGCAGGAATATGGATAGGGACTCCCGCGGCTTCACATGAACACACGTGGACTGGCTGAGGCGAGTGCTCACACCCTGTCTGGCATACTCAACCATGGTTACCCGGGGCGGTGAACTATCTACGGCTCATACCCATAAAACGACTCATCAAGGGATGCCATACACGTCTTATCCCGCTGTCACCCGCATCACCATACAGCTGCGTACAGGTACAACAGCTATGTGCTGCCACTGTACACTGCCAGGAAGCGGCCGTCAAGACGGTTTTCGGCGGTCCACCGATTGCGTTCACCACAAGACCCAGTGGTGTTCGCCCGTATCCGCACAGCCCGCAAACGGCGGCCCTATTCCCTGTTGCGGTACAGCGCCGGATCGATGGCGGCGGCCTTCCGCGGGCCGTCCAACGGTACGTTCAGAAATGCCCGGATCTGTTCCACCGGGCCCGATGCGTCCGTCATCAGGTCGTTATAACTGATAAAGATCGCCGGAAGGTGCGGCTGGCGCATCAGCTAGGCCTCATACACCACATACTCGGTCTTGTAGGCCAGAATCTGCTCGCGCTCGCTCAGCGGGGAGTCGGTCCGCAGCAGCGGAAACTTGCCGCTGGACATCAGTATTTCCCGGATGTTCCGGCGCATGAAGATCAACCGATACGCGTACTCAGCCGGCAGATACTTCAACTGGTACGCAATCACCTTCACCGCTTTACCGCGCGCATCGGCCAGCCAGTCGGTGGACTGCTCCGGAGACCCCAGGGGGAGCGCGGCCTCGATCTCGTAGAACCCCCGGGGGTTTCGGTCATCCGGCGGCCAATAACCGTCATCCCGCAGCACCGGCATCCCGCCGGCCTCTAGCATCTGCATCATCAGCGATGTACCCGAACGCGGATACCCGCTGACTACCGTGATGACCTCGGACTCGATTAGGCCATGCCTTTCACCTCTACATGAAGATGCACACCGGCCGATCCGTTGGCGCGCCGGCGTCGCCCCGTCCCCGCCTGATGACAGGGGTCACTTGGGGTTGAACAGCGTCAGCCAGGTGGCGTCCACCAGCGCGTGCACCACGCAGCCGGCGGTAAGCCTGCCGGTGCGCAGATAGGCGTAACCGTATACCGCCGCCGCCAGCGCGGACATCAGCATGTACCGTGCGGCGTACCCCAGTTGAAACCAGTCCGCTCCCGCCGCGGACAGGAACGCGCCGTTGTCATACGGCTTGAAATGCAGCAGGCCGAACAGCACCGATACCGCCGCCAGACCGACCCAGGGACGCCGCGTGCTGCGGGCGATCAGATTCTGCATGGTGCCGCGGAACAGCATCTCTTCGGGGATGGCGACCACCAGATACATGCCGAACGGCAACGCCAGGTGCAGCAGCGCGGTCATCCAGGGGTCGGTGATCTGATAGTTCTGCTGCACCGTGAACGGCCGCCACACTAAAAAGCCGGAAAGCCACCCGGCCGTAATGGCCAAGCCCCCATACAGGGCATACAACCCCAGGCCGAACCGCACGTCCGGCCACAGCAGCTTCCAGCGAAGATGAAAGCCGGGAAGACGCCGCACCGCCAGCATCGACCACAGGAAGATCACCACCGCGCAGAGCGTTTCCAGTTCGATGCCCTTCTTCAGCGGCATGCGCGGCAGCCGCAGCAGTTCGCGTTCGACGAACGGCGCGGCGATCACCAGCACCAACGCCCAGTCGGCCCAGCCGGCGCGGCGACTGGCCAGCCAGACCGGCGCACAGAGATACACCGCCAACCGGATCGCCTGATCCAGGTGGAACTGCCCGGCGGACCAGGCGAATACCGCATACATGCTCCAACACACCGCGGGCGCCAGCCAGATCAACGATGGGCGGGTATCCAACCGCGCCCTCCACCAGCGCAGCCCCATACCTGAGGCCAGAGGGGTGACCAGCCACAGCCAGACGCAGAGCATCGCCGCCGTCGCTGCCGTTCCCCATACCGGATAGGGCGGCAGACCGTTGATGCCGGGCAGGTACAGCCGCACGTACGCCGCATACGCGCCGGCGCAGACCACCGCCAGCATCAGCGCGACGCCCAGTTCCACAGCGCCGCCAGTATCGGCGTCGGTCAGATCGGCTGGAGGCGCGCCCAGTATGCGGCGCAGGAATACACGCGGAGTGATCATATCAGCGTATGGTAACAACCGGGCGCTCAGCGTGTCAATCCGTGACCAGCCGGCCGTCCTGCAGCAGCAGCACCCGGTCGGCCCGCTCCAGCATCTGCGCGTCATGGGTCACCACCAGCACCGCGCCGTGCTCACGGTACGAGGCCAGCAGGTCCATCACCGCCAAACCGTTCGCCCGGTCCAGTGCGGCCGTCGGTTCATCCGCAAAGATGATATCCGGTCGGTGCGCCATCGCCCGGGCGACGCACACGCGCTGCCGCTCACCGCCGGACAGTTTGTACGGCATCCGGTGTTTCAACAGACTCAGCCCCAACCGCTTGAACAGCTCATCGATGCGGTCGTGATCATCCGACCCCGCACCAGGTGCGGCCAACAACACATTTTCCCATGCGGATAGATACGGCAGCAGAAACGGCTGCTGAAACACAAACCCGAACTGCTTCAGGCGCAGCCGTGTCAGCGCGCTTTCACCGAGCTGATCCAATCGATGTTCACCAAACCAGCATCGTCCGTGGGTCGGACGTTTCAAGCCGGACAGCAGATACAGCAGACTGCTCTTCCCGGAGCCCGAGGGGCCCATGATCCCAACGAACTCACCCATGCCGATCTCCAAAGAGACTTCATCCACGGCCGACGTGCGGCTGTCCCCATCGCCGTAGACCAGACACAACTCTTCACAGCGCAGCAAGGGTTTCACAGCTTCCGCTCGATGATCTGAACCGGATCCAGGCTGAGCAGCC
>CAZHSN010000201.1:0-6072 GCA_964535125.1 uncultured bacterium | reverse complement strand
CGCTGCAATGCGCGATCGGGCAAACGCCCGATCATGCGATGACAGAATGGGGCACCACTGATTGACCCACCCCACGAACCGTTTGTCAGAGCCCAGATTCATGGGCACCATGCGACGCACCGACGGCAGATGCTCTTTCAGCCATCGCAGTTGCTCTATGACGAAGTCATAGTCCTTTTCGGCCGGTTCATCGAAGGGGTAGACGGCCACCATGCCGTCCCAGCCTTGCGCATGGATCTGCGCCTCCATTTGAGCGCACCAGTCAGCGAACAACCGCGTGTACTCCGGCTCGCCTTGACGGTACCCTCCCAACTCCCCAGGATGCCTCTCGAAGAAGGTGCCCGATCCCAATCCGGGCACATGGATCAGGAAGCTGTTGAAGCCGTACCTATCCAACGCGCGATGGGTAGCCGACAACCATGGTTCCCACTCGAACTGCACCGGCCGTTCGGTCTCCGGCGCACGCGGCTCGAACCCCTCGGGTTCCAGCAGCCAGGCGCCGGTATCGGCGTTGGCAAGCGATATGGCATCGATCCAAACTGTTCCGGTTCCTGTACCCTCCTCGGTCCAACGGCACGCTTGCAGGTGCAGCGTGGTAGATACCGCCTGTTCCGGCACAGCGTCCACCGTCACATCGATGGAACGCCATGTCGTAGACGGCGGCAGGTCGACGTGGGCATTGTGATAGGCGATGTGCGCATGCGATCCGTCTTGGAAACACAACACCACCTGCGCCGGGGTCTCCGCGTCTGCCGTTCTGTATTGCAGGCGCAGACGCAGCCGACGCGCTTGTTCCAGAGGCATCTCAGCCAGATACCGGGCCTGCGGATTACCGGACGGGTTGTCATCCTCCACGCGCAGAACCCGGCTCCCTTCCGCCGGATCCCGTGTATCCAGCACGCCGCCTGCCCAAGCCAGACTATTCGGCATGGACCACTTCAGGCTGTCGAGCGGCGCGGGATTGTACGGGCTGATCTTGTGACGCGAGAAGCTGCTCAGATAGCCTTCCAGCACCGTCCGCTGGGCTTCCGGGGTCACCGCACGATGGTAAGACAATGCGGTGGTATGGTTGAATCCGAACAGCGACTTGCACGTTGGACGCGCCGGCAGCGAGAACCCGTACACCTGTACCTCCAGCGGGACGCGCGCGTTGAAGCCGTCTGCCTGTACGATGACCGAGCCCTGATACTTGCCGGCCGGCGTACCGTCCGGCACCGTGACGCGAATCCAGAGCGGCTGGTTCATCCCCGGCTCGACACGAAGCCCGGTGCGGATAGGCGGTAACGGATCTGGCCACCAGCCGACCGAACCGATCTCATCCGATGCGATGTCAACCGACACATACCGTACAGAGAGTATCTCCACGCAGTCGGCAGGCAGTACCCGGCCTTCCGGCCCCCGCAATGTCTCGGATCGAACGGTCAGCCCTGACAACGGTCGATCCGGACGCACTACCAACTGCACCGCCTCGGATTCGTTACCCGCCAACGCAACACGCAGACCGGAGCCGCGCTGTGCGGGCGCTGGACGCTCCCGGGCAATCTTCCATCCCGACGGCGCCCACCACAATCCGACCTTGCCGTCCGGTGAGGACAGCCGTTCACCGAAGACTCCGGAGTCGAGTACGCCGGCACGCCATGTCAGTTCCCATGCTGTTGCGGGATCGCCAATCCGCAGCCGAAGCCGGTGTTCACCCGGCGCCGCGGTCGATCGCCACAGCGTTGCCGCGGCGGCCTTGGCGGCCACACGGTTTTGGAACCGCTCCGAACTGGAGATGCGTCCCGTACTGTCCAACAACTCCCAGACGCCATTGAGTGATCGCGCCGCGGCGGAATCATTACGGATCGTCGCGCGAATCGCCCCACCATCCTCGGCCAGGTGGAACACAGCGTTCCATGGCGCCGCCGGCCCTGCAACCTGTGTGACAGGCACAGTCTTCCCGGCCGTATACGTCGGTTCACCGCTCAACGTGGCCTGCAGGTCGTATCCGGTTACTTGGAAGAAGACCGGCAGTCGCGAATCGGGGCCATCACAACGCAACCGCACCCATAGGATGCGCGACGGAAGCAACACAGCAGGTACATCGACGCTGACTGAACCGGCGGCAGGATACGTAACCACGCCCATCTGCTGCCACTTTGCCCCATCCGTGGAACCCTCAAGGACCAGTTCCAACGATGTAGGCTCGTGGAACATCGGGGATACGGTCAACCGGGCGCTCTGTATGGTCCGGCCTGCAATCTCGTGGCGATAGATCACCTGAGACCCCGGTCGCGTGAAGCGCCATCGGTTGTCGTGAAAGCGGTCGTTATAGGCGTGCAATGGTCTGCTGACAGGCGTGCGACGGGCTAACGGAGCGACGAACCGGTACATGTTGCCCGACAGGCTTTCCCCATCGCCCAGATACCCAGCAGCCGTCTGCGCGTATATTGGCGCCGAGGGTCTGATGTACACGTCGTCATAGTCAATGCCGCCTTCGAGCTGCCACTCGCTCAGCCGGATCCGGCGCAACGAAGCGTCGACGGGTTTGGGAACCGTGAACAAAAACCGGAACGTGCGCCACACGTTCGGCTCTGTGAGCGGCAGCACCTGTATGGCAAACTCAGGTCCAAACACCGCACACGCGGTTTGCCCGACAGGACCGGAAGGCCGCCAGCGTACGCGCACGCTCATTTCCAGCGTAACGTCCTGCGTGAGCGCGACCGGTTCACTCTGCCACGCTCCACCGGAACGCACCGTGACATATCCCTGGCCGGCGGTGGCCGCGCCGGAAGGCGTCCATCCGGTTGGCACGCCGGCCTTAATGTTGTTGAACGATGGGTCAGGCACTGGTGAAGCCCATGCAGCGCCCAGCGCCAGACACATCAGCACCCAGAGTCCGCATATCCACCTCATGTACGCCTCCTGTCCCATGGCAGACATATGACGGAGTCAGTGTTATGCGGTTCTGCAGCGCATTCCTTCAGTCGGGCAGCGTGTTCCCTGTAATGTGTACGAACGCGTCGCGGTACCGTTGAGCGGTCTGCTGCACCACTTCGTCCGGCAGATGCGGCGGCGGCGGAGTCTTGTCCCAGCCGGTCGACTCCAGCCAGTCACGCACATACTGCTTGTCAAAACTGGGTTGTGCGCCTCCCGGCTGGTAGGCGTCCCCCGGCCAGAACCGGCTGCTGTCAGGCGTCAACGCTTCATCGATCAGCATCAGTTCGTCATCGAATTGCCCGAACTCAAACTTCGTGTCGGCGATGATGATCCCTGCCCGTGCGGCTTCTTCGCGGGCAAAGCTGTACAGCCGGATAGAGGCGTCCTGAAGCTCCAGTGCGGCGTCTCCGATGATCTGTCGGGCCTGCTCTACACTAATGTTGATGTCATGGCCTTCGGTGGCCTTGGTGGACGGGGTGAAGATCGGTGTCTCCAACCGGTCGCTTTCCCGCAATCCGGCCGGTAAGGCGATACCATGCAACGTGACCGGGTGCTCGCAGCCTCCCGCCTGGCGGTATTCCTTCCAAAGTGAACCGGCCAGATACCCCCGCACGATGCACTCCACCGGATAGGGTTTGGCTTTGAACACCAGCATGGATCGACCGGTCAACTGCGCCCGTGTCTCGCTGTCATCGGGTCCGCCCGCGCGTGCGACCTCTGCCATCACGGTATCGATGTCTGTGGTGACCAGATGGTTGCGCACGATATGGTCTGTCCGTTCGAACCAATAGGCAGCCATGAGGTTCAACACCCGTCCCTTGTCAGGGATGCCCTCAGCCATGACCACATCGAAGGCCGAGAGCCGGTCGGTAACGACGATTAACAGCATGGAACCCAGGTCATAGATATCGCGTACTTTTCCGCGGCCTACGCAGCGAAGTCCTGGGAGATCGGTCTGCATAACGATCATGGGGCGGCTTCTCCTTTGTTCAGCGGGCGGACTGCTGCAGCAATGGGGTCATCGCCGCATCGATCGCATCATCCGTGGCGCCCACGGTGACGCCTTTAAACAGGTACCACGTCTCTTCATGGTCCACCGCAGCGTCTGGTTCCAGGGTCACCACGGGTCCCAAACTCTCCACCTCCAGGAAGGCGTCATTGGTGAAGAACTCGGCATTGCATCCGTAGTCGGGATACGTCGCATCGGGAGTCAACCCGAAACGCTTCAGGAACACGCGGTCGCCGTTGTGATAGGCCGCCCATCCGGCGGTCACACGGGTCCCGAACTTCTGCGGGTTCGGCATACCGGGGTCTTGCCGTAACTGCACATACCGCGCGGACAATGTCCATCGGGGATCCGCCAGATTGGTGTAGTGCCACATTACCAGCGGGCGGGCAGGCAGCAGCCAATCGGAGTGGCTGCGGAACTCTTCCTGAGGCACGATCACGCGTCCGCCCGGCGCCATCATGGACAACGCCCATGGGGCGAGCGTCACCGGCCATAACCCTTTGTTCGTCAGCCGATGTCGGACCTGAACCCGATTGGCTGCAGGATCCATGCGAATAAACAGCTGCTTCTGGATACCGGTAGAGGCCTCCACAGGCTGGGTGACCTGCAGTTCCCCATCCGCAAACGCCCACTGCACGGGCGCGTTGTCCGGCGCGTAGGTGCGGGGTTTAGCTTCCGGCGCATGCCAGAGCCGGTGCCCCCCGTAAGGACGCCATGTATCGCCGCCCGTCTTCCCCATGTCTTCAGCAAACTCGACAAACTCGTTGGGGCCATTCAAGAAACCGAACCGGATCACCCGGGGGCCGACATCCGCTGTGACCAGCAATTCGATCTGGCCGTTTGTCAGCCGCAGACAGCGGTTCCAACCGCCATACGCCACTACTTCCGCTTGCATCGTGTTCCCTCCCTGTGGTGTTGTCTGGGTTTGTGCAGAGGCAAACGACACGGTCATTGTGGTCAGCAGCCAGGCACAGCCCAGCCAGTACATGGATCTCACCATTGCCAGCCTCCTGCGTGATTCGCGAACACAGTGGATGCGCTAGGTATGGTACTCGGCGTTGATCTTCACGTAGTCATATGTCAGGTCGCACGTCCAGACCGTCGCGCTCTCCGTTCCCTGCTGCAGGTCAATCCGGATATCCAGTTCGTCTGTGTGCATCGCCCGGCTGACCTCGGCAGGATCGAACGCGGCGGGAAGACCGCGCAGACACACGGGAATACCCGCGATGCTGATGTTCACACCATCCGGATCGAAATCCACACCGGAATAACCCAGCGCAACCAGTACGCGCCCCCAGTTGGGATCGTTGCCGAACAGCGCCGTCTTGACCAGAGGAGAGTTAGCTACGGCCTTGCCCATCCGTCGTGCGGACTCAAAGGTCTGAGCACCCTGCACCGATATGGTCACCAGCTTGGTGGCGCCCTCGCCATCCGCGGCCAACTGGCGCACCAGTCGGGTGAACAGCATCTCCAATGCGCGCTCCACTTCGTCCAATCGTCGTGTCAGGTCCACTCCGGACGCGCCGTTGGCCATCACCACCACCATGTCATTGGTGCTCGTGTCCGCATCAATCGTCAGGCAGTTAAACGTGCGCTCCACTGCATCGGTTAAGCAGCGTTGCAGTCCGGCGGAAGGCACTTTCGCATCCAGGGTGCAATAGCACAGCATGGTGGCCATGTTCGGTGCGATCATGCCCGAGCCCTTGGCAATCGCTCCGATCCGTACGGTCCCCTCCGGGAGACGCAGTTCCATCGCTTCGCATTTGGGACGCGTGTCTGTGGTCATGATGGCGCGCGCCGCATCCGGGCCACCCGAGGGTGACAACGCGTTCACCGCCAGCTCTACGCCGTTCAACAGAAGATCCATCGGCATCGGCTTGCCGGTCACACCGGTTGAGCCAACCAGCACCATAGACGGATGGACCCCCAACAGATTTGCAGCACGTGTCGCGGTCTGGGCGGTGTCGATGAACCCCTGATCACCGGTGAAGGCGTTCGCGTTACCGGCGTTCGCCACGATCACACAGGCCTGCCCGGACTCGACAACGCGCTTGGAATACCGCACGCACGGCGCGCAGGCAACGTTCCGGGTGAACACCCCGGCCACATCAGCGGGCGTGTCCGAGACGATCAGCGCGACATCA
>CAZHSN010000200.1:0-6074 GCA_964535125.1 uncultured bacterium | reverse complement strand
GCTGCCTCACTCCGGCCTGCTCGGCCCCGTGACGCTGCACCCGGGGCGCCGGATCGAGTAAGGGAGACTGACGCTTTGACCCTGAAGAAAGGCGGATAGACCATGCGCATACAGATCCTGGGGACGGCGGCGGCGGAGGGGTGGCCGGCGTTGTTCTGCGGTTGTGATACCTGCCGGCGGGCGCGTGAGGCGGGCGGGCCGAACATCCGCAGCCGGTCGTCGGTGCTGATCGATGGGCGGTGGAAGATCGACCTGCCGCCGGACACCTGGCATCACGTCGCGACACAGGAGATCGATCTGTCACGGCTGGGGCATCTGTTCATCACGCATACGCATTCGGATCATTGCGACCTGAACACGCTGGAGTTCGTCCATCCGCCGTTCGCGCTTCGGGGCGAGACGCTTTTGCAGGTCTACGGCGCGCCAGCCCTGCAGGAGGCGGTTCACCGGCGGTTCGGGCAGACGCCTCCGGGGGTGCAGCTGCATGCGCTTGAACCGGGCCAGAGCGTGAATGCAAGCGGCTTGCGGTTCACAGCGGTCCGCGCTCAGCATGACCCCGCTGAGCTGTGTCTGAACTACGTGATCCAGTCGGACACGGCCACGGTCCTGTACGCATCGGATACCGGCGCGTATGAGCCCGATGTGCTGGATGTGCTAAGCGGCTGGCGGTTTGACTGGATCATCGCAGAGTGCACGATGGGCACACTGGCGCATGACGGACGGTACCACATGACGTTTCACGATGTGCTGCGTCTGCGTGAACGGCTGACGCAGGGCGCGACCTCGGCATCCGTGCGGACGGTAATCACGCACTTCTCGCACAACATCGGCCTGCTGCATGACGAGCTGGAGCAGACCGCCGCTCCGGAGGGTATTGTGGTGGCGTATGACGGCATTGTACTGGACACCGCGTAACCAGCGAGTCCACTTCATCACCAAGGAGAACCATCATTGAGTGAGTTTATCTTCCCCAAACGCATGATCCATCTGGACTTCCACACCGGCCCCTGGATCCCGGACGTCGCGCGCGACTTTGACCCGGAGCGTTTCGCGGATACGTTCAAACGGGCACATGTGGACAGCGTCACCGTGTTCGCGCTGTGCCATCACGGTCAGGCCTACTGGAACACAGACCGCCCGGAACGACACCCCGGCCTGCCCAAGGGGTTGGACTTGATGGGCGAACAGATCAAGGCGCTGCATCGAGCGGGTATTCGAGCGCCGGTGTACATCAGCGTTCAGTGCAACGAGTTTTGCGCGAACACCCATCCGGATTGGATTGCCCTGGGACCGGACTTGAGACAGATCAAAGGATCAGACTCGGTGTTTCATCCCGGCTGGCAGATCATGGACATGTCCAGCCCATATCAGGATCACCTGGCGGACCTGTTGGCCGAAGTGCTTCAGAAGTACGCCCCTTTGGACGGCGTGTTCATGGACATGTGCTGGGATCAACCCAGTTGCTCGAAATGGGCCATTCAGGGGATGCAGGAACGCGGGCTGGATCCGCGCGATCCGGAAGCGCGTAACCAATACGCGCGGCAGGTCGTATTGAACTACATGCGGCGGTATCGGGACATGATCGACGCCGCGCATGAAGGGTATCCGCCCTGCGGCGTGTGGTTCAACAGCCGCCCGAAAACCAATTTGCAAGAAGAGAAACAGTTCCTGCGTCACGTGGAGATTGAGGCGCTGCCGACGGGAGGCTGGGGGTATGCCTATTTTCCATATGTGGCGCGGTTTGTGCGCCCGTTGGGATTGCCCACGCTCAGCCACACAGGCCGCTTCTTCAAATCTTGGGGAGACAACCAGGGGCTGAAGCCAGAGGCAGCACTCAGGTATGAGTGCTGTCAGATTCTGAGCCAGCAGATGACCAGCGGCGTAGGCGATCTGCTCCACCCGCGCGGCGTACCGAATCCGGCCGTCTACGACTTGATCGGGCGCGTGTATGGTTACATCGCATCGTGTGAACCATACGTGGAGGGCGGTAAGGTACTCAGTGAAATCGGGTTGCTGATGGACGCCGGATTGGGCGATAATCCCGGCCCGGCGGGTTTGGGGGCGGTTCGTGCGCTTCAGCAACTGCAGCAGCAGTTCGACGTGATCACCGAACAGGATGCGCTCCACCCGTATCGGCTGGTCATCGTGGCGGAGACGACTCCCATCGGTCCGGATCTGCGTGAGCGCTTGCGCTCTTACGTCAGAAATGGCGGCGCGTTGATTTTATGCGGTCCGGCCGGATTGGACGCGAAAGGGCAGCCACTGCTGCAAGAGCAGGGCATCATGACACATGGTCCCAGCCCATATACCCACACGTTCCTGCACCCCCAGGGCGCGGCGGCTCAGGGGATATCGGACTACGGCCATGTGATGTATGAACAGGGCTACCGGATGACGGCCGGCGAAGACGCTGATGTACTCATCGCGATCGGCGAACCGTACTTCCAGCGTGACTACACACACTTCTCCGGACATGAGTACACACCCGAGTCCACACTCAGCGATTACGCCGCCGCGGTGCAGTGCGGTCGCGTCATCACGTTCGCCGTGCCGTTTCTGGAGGCGTATGGCAAGCACGCACAACCGGTCTACCGACGGCTGCTGGGAAACTGTATAGACCTGTTAATGCCGGATCCGCTGGTTCGGGCGGATGGTCCGAGTAAGCTGGAAACCACCGTGGTGCGCACGCCGAACAGTCTGGTGGTGCATCTGATCAGCTTCTGCCCGGAACGGCGTGCGGAGGGGCTGGACATCGTGGAGGATGCGCTGCCGCTGGTGAACATGCCGATCCGGGTGCGATGTGACCGTGAACCCTCACGCGTCTATCTGGCGCCTGGCGAACAGGATGTTCCGTTTGGGTACGACGGGCGGTATATACACACCGCGGTCACCGTGCTGGATGGCCATGCCATGCTGGTGTGCACCGGGGCAACGGGCTGACATCACCGCGTGAGGCCATCCATGTGCTTCGGGGGAGGCCATACGGCCTCCCCCGAAGTTGTATCGGGCGCAACAGCGCTATTCTATGGTCTCGAACGGATCGTACTGATCGTCGGCGATGTCTGAACAGAGTGCACGGTCGAGCACCTGGTCGATTGTCTCGACGGTGGTGAAACGCATTTGCGACCGGATGGACTCAGGCACATCCTCCATCAGATCCTTGCGGTTGCGTTCGGGCAGGATCACCTCGGTCAGCCCGGATCGGTGCGCAGCCAGCACCTTCTCCTTGATGCCGCCCACGGGCAGCACCCGGCCGGTCAGTGTGATCTCTCCGGTCATGGCGATGTTTGGCTGGACGCACCGGCCCGTCAACAGCGACGTCAACGCGGTCACCATGGTCACCCCCGCAGAGGGGCCGTCCTTCGGGATCGCTCCCGCCGGAACATGCAGGTGGATGTCAGTTTTCTCGAAGAAGTCGGGAGCCAGACCGTGCTTCTCGGCATTGGCGCGCAGGTAGCTGAGCGCGGCCTGCGCGGATTCGCGCATCACATCGCCGAGTTGTCCCGTCAACGTCAACTGCTTGTTTCCGGCCATCCGGGTGGCTTCCACGAACAGCACATCGCCGCCGACAGGGGTCCATGCCAGACCGATGGCCACTCCGGGTATCGCGGTACGTTGTGACAGCTCCTCGAACTCGAAGCGCGGCGCCCCCAGCATCTCTTCCACCCTCTTGGGGGTGATGTTAATGGGTGACTTGCGCCCTTCGGCGAACATGACGGTGACCTTACGGCACACCGCGGCGATCTCCCGCTCCAGGTTGCGTACGCCGGCTTCGCGGGTGTAGCCGTCGATCAACGTGAACACCGCGTCATCGGTCCACTTGACGCGACCGGGAGTCAACCCATGTTCCGCGATCTGCCGCGGGATCAGGTGGTCCTTCGCGATGTTCAGCTTCTCCTCGCGCGTGTAGCCGGGGATTTCAATGATCTCCATCCGGTCGCGTAACGGCGGCAGGATCGTGTCCAGTACGTTCGCGGTGGTGATGAAAAGCACCTTGGACAGGTCGAACGGCACGTCCAGGTAGTGATCACGGAAGGTGCTGTTCTGCTCCGGATCCAGCGCTTCCAACAACGCCGCAGACGGATCGCCGCGGAAGTCTGCGCCCACTTTGTCGATCTCGTCCAGCATGAAGATCGGGTTGTTCGATCCCGCCCGGCGGATTCCCTGAATGATCTGTCCGGGCATGGAACCGATATAGGTGCGCCGATGCCCGCGTATCTCCGCTTCGTCGTGTACGCCTCCCAGCGAGATACGCACAAAGTTGCGGCCGATCGCGCGCGCCACCGACTTCCCCAGACTTGTCTTGCCGACACCGGGAGGGCCGGACAGGCAGATGATCGGCTGACGCATCCGTCCGTCCTTCTTGAACCGGCGTACGGCCAGGTACTCGGTCAGACGCTCCTTGACCTTCACCAGCCCGTAGTGGTCGGCATCCAGTATCTCCCGGACGCGCTGGATCTCCAGGTCGTCATCGGTTTGGACAGCCCAGGGCAGGCTGACCATCCAGTCAATGTAGTTGCGAGCCACAGTGTACTCCGGCGAGGCGGAGGGGATGCGGGCCAGCCGGTCCAGTTCGCGCAGCGCCTCCTTCTCGGCCTCCGGAGACATATGCGCCTGCATGATGCGTTCACGCAGTTCCTCAAGTTCCGAACTGCGGTCGTCGCCTTCGCCCAGTTCGCGCTGAATAGCCTTCATCTGCTCCCGCAGATAGTAGTCGCGCTGAGACTTGGTCATCTCGCTGTGTACCTGGGACTGCAGGCGACTGCCCACCTCAAGCACTTCCACCTCGCGGCTGAGCAGACGCAGCATCAACTGCATGCGGTCAATCAAGTCGACCGCTTCCAGCACCATCTGCTTGTCCATCACGGATAACGGCAGATGCGCCGCGATCAGGTCGGTGAGTACATTCGGCTCCTGCACGTTCTGGGCAATGCTCTCGACTTCATCCGGCAGAGAAGGGGAGAGCTGCACGGCGCGCTGGAACAGTGTGGCGATGTTACGCCGCAACGCTTCGACCTGTACAGCCTGGCTCTCATCGATGGTGGCGGGATCGGGCAGCGGCCTCACGCGAACCTTCAGGTAGGGCTCGGACTGCACCACCTCAAGGATCTCGATACGGGTGACCCCTTGAGCCACGAGCCGGATGCCATCGGGCATCTTGCCCATCATCCGGATTACCACGGCCGTACCGATTCGGTAGATGTCATCGATGGTGGGATTGTCCACGGACGCATCGCGCATCGCGGCCACGCCGATCATGCGGTTGCCGCCGACCACAGCGTCATCGACGAGCTTGATGGAGCTTTCACGTCCGACGGCAATCGGCACAATCAGAACGGGAAACGCGACCGTATCGCGCAACGGCAGCAAGCACAGCTCGTCCGGTATCTCTACCGAGTGCACGTTCTCTCCATCTGTTACTACCTTAATATCTGGTTCAGTGCTCACTGATCAGGCTCCTTCATGTCAATGGCTGTCTTCGATGGCGATCCGGTGAACCGATTCCTTTTTACGAATCAGCGGCAGACGGACAACCAGAAAGCCATCCCGGTATTTCGCGGTGATGCGGTCCCGGTCGATCTGTACATCACCCGGCAGCATGACGCGCCGCTCGAACGGTCCATAATAGACCTCCAGCTTGATCCAGCCCACACGATTATCCCGATCCACCGCATCCTCGGCGCGTACGCCGCTGATCGTCAGTTGCTGTCCGTCGGCGGAGAGACAGACATTGATGTCTTCAGACCGTGCGCCCGCTAATTCGGCCTTGACAACCAGTTCCTCTCCTGTGCGAAACACATCAATATGCGGCTGCCAGAACCGCTCCGTTCCACTCAGCGGATCGAAGAAAGACATGAGATCCTCCTCCTGAAAGCGTCTGAGATCATCTTCGGGTTGATGCACGATGAACCGAACCTTCTTCATGTCGACTGATCCTCATGTGATACGGTAACCTGTTGGCCACAGGGGTTATACCTCGATCAGATGCACCACGAGCAACGGTTTACGGTGCATGCGCCCCTTAAAGGCGCGCAGCACCGCGCGCAGGATACGTGCCCAAGTGACGGAGGGGT
>CAZHSN010000199.1:0-6075 GCA_964535125.1 uncultured bacterium | reverse complement strand
CCCAGAACGCGGGCTCGCCCGGGATCCGGACGCGCCCGCACTGTACCTGCAGGCGTATGCTCTAGATATCGTAGTAGAGCATGAACTCGTACGGATGCGGCCTCAGGGCCACGCCGTCGACTTCGCGCTTCTGCTTGTACTCAATGTAGGTCTCAATCAGGTCCTCGGTGAACACGTTGCCCTTCAGCAGGAACTCGTGGTCATCCTTGAGGGCCTGAAGCGACTCAGCCAAGCTGCCTGGCGTGTGCTGAATGCCCTTGCGCTCTTCGGCAGGCAGTTCATACAGGTCCTTGTCCATGGGCGCCGGCGGCATGATCTTGTTCTGCACGCCATCCAGGCCGGCCATTAGCAGCGCGGCAAACGCGAGGTAACCGTTGGAGGACGGGTCCGGAGCACGGAACTCAACGCGCTTGGACTTGGGCGATGTGCTGTACATCGGTATCCGTACGCAGGCCGAACGGTTGCGCTGGCTGTAGATGAGGTTGATGGGCGCTTCGTAACCCGGCACCAGCCGGCGGTACGAGTTGGTTGAAGGCGCGGCGAATGCCAGGATCGCTCCGGCGTGCTTCAGCAGGCCGCCAATGAAGTACACCGCTGTCTCGCTCAGTCCGGCATAGCCTCGCTCATCAAAGAAGGTGTTGACACCGTCTTTCCAGATGCTGATGTGTACATGCATGCCGGAGCCATTGTCCATGAACAGCGGTTTGGGCATGAACGTCGCGGTGTAGCCGTTCTGTATGGCGGTGTTTCTTACCACGTACTTGAACTTCATCAGTTTGTCTGCCATGATGGTCATCTTGTCGAAGCGCATGTCGATCTCACACTGACCCGCAGTGGCGACTTCGTGGTGATGCAGCTCGGGCTCCACACCCACATCGGCCAGGTTCAGCACCATCTGGGTGCGCAGATCCTGCAGGGTGTCCGCCGGCGGGCAGGGGAAATAGCCTTCTTTGTAGCGGATCTTGTACCCCAGGTTCGGCTTCTCATCGCGCCCGCTGTTCCATGCGGCTTCATCGGAGTCGATGAAGTAGTATCCCGAGTGCTGGTTCTGGTCGAAGCGTACGTCGTTGAAGACATAGAACTCGGCCTCAGGTCCCATATAGACGGTGTCACCCAGGCCGGTGGACAACAGGTACTTTTCCGCCTTCTGCGTGATGAAGCGCGGATCACGCGAGTATCGCTCCCGAGTCAGCGGATCCACCACGTCACACAGAAGCACGGCTGTCGGATGCTCCGTGAACGGATCCATGAACAGGGAGGTAGGATCTGGCATCAGCAGCATGTCAGACTCATTGATCGCCTGGAAACCGCGGATGGACGAACCATCAAAGCCGACACCGTCCTCGAAAATGCTTTCATCCAGTTCGGACGCAGGGATGGTGAAGTGTTGCCACAGACCCGGAAGGTCGGTGAAGCGGAGATCGACCATGACGGCTTCTTTCTCGCGAACGAGTGCGATGGCCTCTTTTGATGTGGTCGGTGCCATGTTGTTATGCGCCTCCTTGACAGGCAGTTTGTGTGCGGTGATACCGCATGAAAAAAGGGCCGCTCTTCCTGCGGCTTGGAAGCCGCAACGAAAGGAGCGTCCCTCTCGATAGTAAACCGAGGCTTCTCCGCCTCGCCGATATCCGTCGGTCAGTGTGATATCTACTGGTATTGTAGCAGGTATCCGCAACCACTGTCAACAGATGTCAGCCGTGATCGGGCCGAACCAGAGGGCGATCTCTTCTTCGGCATGTTCCGGTGAATCAGAGGCGTGGATGATGTTTTCGGTCTCTGAACACGTGAAATCACCCCGAATAGTGCCGGGCGGGGCCAAGTGCGGACGAACAGAGCCAATCATCGCCCGTATCAGGGTGACCGCCTGTTCGCCCTCCCACACGGTAGCGATCACAGGACCGGAAGTGATGAACGCAATCAGTTCATCATAATAGGGCCTGCCCTGGTGGGCGGCATAGTGACGAGAGGCCAGTCGCAGATCGGGGTGCATCATCTGCATGCGGCAGAGTGTCAGTCCGCGGCGTTCCAACCGTGCGATACACTCTCCAATCAGGCGACGCTTTACCGCATCCGGCTTGATCATGACGAAACAACGCTCCATCAGCGCGCGACCTCCTGTGGTCTTGGCACCATTGTACCTTGCCGGCGCTTCACAACGGTGACGGCGGTGCAGCGGCGAATATGCGCAGCAGCGGGTCGCGTCCGTAGTTGCCGAAGCCGTTGCCGTACAGGGTGAGGCCACCAGGGTGGCGCGCTGATTCCGGTGCAGCGATCCGTATGCGTACCAGATCGGGCTCAAGCATCAGGTCGCCCAGTGTGACGGTGGACATTGGCGCTCCGTCCATTGTCGATCCTTGCCGGTCAACACGAAGTACCTTCAGCAGTCCATATTGGTTGATTGTGTCCGGTACAAACAGCGGTGTGTACGCACCGCGGCGAAGCCCGAAGTCGCCCGGACTGGTCCAAGAGCCTAAACAGACTCCCCCGATGCTGAAGAGGATGGTGGATGGCCAGTTCGGGTTCACTCCGACTGCCTCTGATCCTATCTCCAGCACCAGTTCCATGGCGGTCATGCGTGACACCGGAGGGAGCGGCGTGCGTATCTCATATTCCACATAGCCCGCAGCGAACCAGAGCAGCCCGGCATGGATACGCTCCGGCAAGTGAAAGCTATGCGGGTCATCCAGTTGCCCGATGAACCGTTCCGGTGACGCCAGGCCGCAGGTCGGTGTGGCTTGCCAGGCGGTATAGGAGCCGACTGGTATGTGAAATGATTGCACATCCGCCTGGTCGCCGGAACGCAACCGTATCTGCAGCGTGTCTCGGGCGAGGTGCACCACCCTGCGCTGTCCATGCCAGCCCGGCGTCACTGTGCAGAAGACCAGTCCCGCCTGTTGCAGGATGTCCACATGCCGACTGACCGCGGCCGCAGACACGTGCATCTCCTCGGCCAGTTCGTTTATGCATCGGGGACGCTCAGCGACCAGACGCACCAGCGCGTACCGCGTGGGTGATCCCAAGGCGCGCAGTTCCTTCTCGATGTGTGCATGAGACCGATGGACCGGCATGATGGTTTATTTAACCAAAAAGTTCAACAAACACGCCGTTTAAGAGCGCCTGGTTGTTGACCGCGAGCATGTGCCGGTCTATACTGTGCGCACAAAGAGCGATATTGCTGTGCAGCCGGATGCGGGCCAACAGAGCATGTCGACTTGATGACGGAGGCATACATGAACCGGGTGATCCTGGCGCCGGAACAGGCGCAGTACACAATCAGCAAACATATCTATGGCCATTTTTCAGAGCATCTGGGGCGATGCATCTATGAAGGCTATTGGGTGGGGGAACAGTCGGAGATACCGCATACGCACGGCATCCGAAACGATGTGGTGGAAGCGTTGCGTGCTATCGGTCCTTCCGTGATGCGGTGGCCCGGCGGTTGCTTCGCGGATGAATACCACTGGATGGACGGGGTAGGGCCTCGCAGCGAGCGCCCGGAGATCGTCAACGTGCACTGGGGTGGTGTAACCGAGAACAACCACTTCGGAACGCATGAGTTCTTTGAGTTGTGTGATCAACTGAACGCTGATCCGTACATCTGCGGCAACGTAGGCAGCGGAACGGTGCGTGAGATGCGCGACTGGGTGGAGTACTGCACATTTGATGGCCGTTCACCCATGGCCGACTGGCGTCGCCGTAACGGACGCGATGCCCCCTGGCGTCTACCGTTCTTCGGTGTCGGTAATGAGAACTGGGGCTGCGGAGGGTGGATGCGTGCAGAACACTACGCCGATCTCTATCGGCAGTATGCCTGTTATGTGCGTTCTTTCGGCGGCAATCCGATCCAGCGCATCGCCTGCGGGCCCAATGTGGATGACTATCACTGGACGGAAGTGATGATGAACCGGGCGGCGTTCCATGAGAATGGGTTCCGGCTGATGGATGGCCTGGCTCTGCACTACTACACCAGTCCTGGCGCCAACCGATCTGCTACCGTGTTTAGCTCCGACGACTGGTGGCAGGTGATCGCCAATGCGTTGCGCATGCAGGAACTGATCGAGAAACATAGCACCATTATGGATCGGCGTGATCCGGCCGCCGCGATTAACCTGGTCGTGGATGAGTGGGGCACCTGGTATGACGTGGAGCCCGGCTCCAATCCCGGTTTTCTGTATCAGCAGAACACCATGCGCGATGCTGTTGTCGCAGGGCTGACCCTTAACATTTTCAACAACCACTGCCGGCGCGTGCGCATGGCGAACATTGCGCAGACCGTGAACGTGCTGCAGGCGATGGTGCTGACAGACGGCGCACGTATGACCGTGACGCCCACATATCACGTATTCGCCATGTATCGGCCCCATCAGGATGCCGTGATGCTGCCGACGACCGTGCTGACTCAGACGGAACGCTGGCAGGGGCAAGAGATTTCGTTGTTGTCAGCGTCCGCCTCCCGTCAGCCCGATGGAGCGGTGCATGTCTCCTTGGTGAACCCTCATCCGGCACAGAGCGCCGAGGTGGAGATCATCCTGCATGGGCACAACTGGAGATCCGTGACATCCACGCTGCTCGCTGCCCCGATGACCGCTCACAACACATTCGACGATCCGTCAGCGGTAGTCCCCGTGGAGGGTGACGCGAGCCTCACGGCAGAGGGCGTCCATGCTCAGTTGCCCGCAGGTTCGGTGTGCATGCTGGAGATGCGTTAACCAGGCGGGCGGACCCCGGCGCTTGCGCTGGGGTCCGCCCGTCAGCGGTGTGCCTCGGTGAGGGCGGCCGCGGCCGCGCAGACGGCTGAACGGACCCGCGCAGGGGTGATGACCTGCAACGCCCCCTGCCAAGCCAATACCCACCAGGTGAGTTCATCTACATCGTACGCGCGGACCGTGCAACGGAACCTCCCGTCAGGATCGCCGGCCAAAGAGATCAGCCGGTCTGGCAGCGTGGCCGACAGAATGGATGCGGCCTGCTCTGTACAGCAGCAGTCGACATACGGCAAGAGGCTGGTGTTGACGGGAAGACGTCGGGCCATCTCCGCCGCGTTGAAGCGGTAGGGCATCCGGAACCGCTCGCTCAGGAGTGACAACTCGGTGATGGAGTCGACCGGCAGGTGGAAGTGCTGTCCCTGACGCGTATCGAAAGCCAGGACGCCCCATACGCCGCAGTCGCTTCCCACATGGAACGGACTGATCACGGACGCAGGCGGTGACGCGGCATTCCAGTCGATCCAGTGAACCAGCGCCTTCCGCCGTTGATGAACCGCCGTGCGTAGCCGCTCAAGATGACGGTACAGATTGCTGGTTAGCTGAAGCGGGTCGCGTTCATACGCAATCACCGTACCGGATGATCCGTCCGCGGCCGTTCTTCCCCTGAGTGCGGACAGCGCCTGGTGACGGTCCGGATGCATGCGGTTCCTGTTCAGCAACGCGCCTTCGGCCACCACCGCATTCATGGCGTCCAGATGCAGCAGCGGCCTGGGGCACAGCTCCGCCGCGGCCTGCGTAGACTGCATGCCGCCCTGTATCAATTGCTGATACCTGTATACCGACCGCTTCGATACGCCCATCCGGACTGCCAGCTGGTCTGGGGTCTCATCCGGATGTTCACGCAATATCTTCGCCATCTGCGCCAACCGTTGGCTCACATCCGGCCGGCCACGTCGGTCATGCATCCTCATGCGACAGCGCCTATGGGGGTCTGGGCGTCCTTCATATTCGCCTGTTTGGACAACGAGTCCCGTAACTCCTGCCATAATGAGGTGTACGGATGAGCGAAAGCGACCTTACTGTCGGTATAAATAAATGAATGCCCTTCCGGAGGAAACGGATGCGAGTCCTCGAATTGATGCACACGCATGTGGTTACGGTGGCGCCGGACGATACGGTGCAAGATGCGGTCGACAAAATGGATCTGTATCAAGTCAGCGGGTTGCCGGTGGTAGACGCTGACGGAAAGCCGTTGGGTGTGATTACCGAGCATGATGTGATCCGTGAACTGCTTCCACAACCGGGTGACAATCCGGAGCAGTTCCGCGAGTGCTGGCAGGATTGTGAGAGCCGGGTCGCGAGTGTTAAG
>CAZHSN010000198.1:0-6101 GCA_964535125.1 uncultured bacterium | reverse complement strand
ATGTCTGGATCCGAAAGGATTGGCCGGTGGAGCCGCAGATGGTGTTTATCAACGGCCATACACCGTTGACGCAGCTGCGCGACGACTCTCCGTTCGGCGCGAACCTCAACCTGGCCAGCGCCGCCGCGGATCAGATGCCGCCGGGATCCTTTCGGTACGATCGTGACAACAGGACGCTGGTGGTGCGGCTGCCCTGGAACCGGCCGATAACCTGGCACCCGGTGGAGGCGACGGTGCGGGATACCGTGATGACGGCCGGCAAATATGCCCACATTCGGGGCTTCACAGTGGAGCATAACAACCTCAGCCGCACCGGTTCGATGGCCGGCATGGTGCAGATTGGCGCGCACTGTATTCTGGAGGATTGCGTGATCCGGTGGGCTGATTTCGCCGGACTGCTGGTGACCGGCCCGGCCGTGGTCCGCCGGAATGTGATCAGCCACTGCGGCAACAGCGGGATCCACATTACGGGTGTTCGGAATGTGCTGTTGGCGGACAATGTCACCAACTTCAACAACTGGCGGCAGTTTGAACCGGGCTGGCATGCCGGCGGCATGAAGATCACCGGCAGTCATCACATCACGGTACGCCGTCACGTCGCCGCGTATAACAAAGCGACCGGCATCTGGTTCGATATCGACTGCTCCCACATCACCGTGGAACACTGCATCACGCGTGCCAACGCGGGGGCGGGGATACACTATGAGATCTCCTTCGCGCCCGCGTACATCCGGCACAATCTGAGTGTCGACGACCTCGATATGTCTATCTGGATCAGCGGATCGTGCGGGGCGATCGTCGAGCAGAACACCTGTGTGGGCAGCAACCAGGGGATCGTGGTGAACGGTGTGCCCCGTGAGTCCTACAGGCTGACGGACAATGTGGTGCGTCGGAATGTAACTGCGCACACCGGAGCGGCGCTGATGATCCTGATGAAACCGCAGGACGATCTGGTGGCGCGAAACCGTTCAGACGATAATCTGTTCTGGCCCGGTGCCGACCGGATGCCGGTGTTCCATACAGACTGGGGCGCGGCGTTGACTGGTTTGGATGTATGGCAGCAACTTGATGGGCGTGACACACATTCCCGGGTATTGCCGCTGCGGTTTCGCAACGAACAGACGGGCGACTATCGGCTGATGGACGCCCCGCTGCAGCGTTACGGTGCGGATCGGCGCCGCTTGCCTGACTGGCGGCTCACCGAACAACAATAAGGTCTGTATGCGAAACGGCCTCCCGAATGAACAAACCGGGAGGCCGTTTCCGTTAACGGCAGGGACTATTCGTCCCAGAGGGGGACGGCTCGGACCTCCTGAGAGGCGCCGGCCGCCATGCGAAACCGAAGCTCCGGCTCGAAGAACTCATACTTCTCGCCATTCCAGCGGAGCCCCACCCTGTCAGGCGTCGGCGCAGGGATCGGATCGCCGGCGTTGCGCCCGGGGCGTTTCGCCTCGAAACCGATCAATACGACGTCTTCTCCGTACACGCGGGTATCGTAATTCTTATCGCCCACGACGGAACCTCGCCCCATACGGGGATGAATCGCCATAATGCCCAATCCGCGCACCATATTCAACGCCACCTTATCGATGCACAAAATCAGGCAATCGCGAAGATTGAGGCCATCGAAAACTTCCGGACATCGGCTGCGTTCTCTGACATCCATCTTGTTATGATGGGCATATGAACGGATTAACGGGATAAACGGACGCCACTCATCAGGAACAGACGCCCCCTTACCGGCAACAACGATCGTTCGTCCGGACGTAATAGCCAACTTGCAGGCAATTTCGGGAGTTCCGCGACGAAGTACGATGGAATCCTTGGTGAAAAACGGTTCTGCCATGATAAGCCACCTCCGTGTGTATGTTACCTGATATATCCGGATGCAGCAAGTAATATGGGCTTTAAATTATGGAGATAACGCCATATACGCGAATATGGCTGATACTATGGGTGCATGGGCATTATTGACGCGGCGGCACATAGTAAGATATGGGCATGTAATACAGGTTGGATGGAAGGCTCGAAACGGTCGAAAATCGGGATCAATCAGGAGATGAGAAGGGGAGATGGTGGAGCTGAGGAGGATCGAACTCCTGACCTCTTCAATGCCATTGAAGCGCTCTCCCAGCTGAGCTACAGCCCCACGCGACAGTCATTATACAGAGCAATGCGCGGTGCGTCAAGGCCCGCATCGGGGCCTGTCCGCGGTTCTTGTGGACACACCGCATGGAGTGCAGGAAACCGACGGGTCGGGCGGGAAATGGCCGCTGTATAAAGCCTTGAGAGGAGAGCCCTCATGTCCGTGTCCCGCACAGATGCCACTGTCCTTCATCTGCAGATGCAGTTCCAGTCGCCGCCAGCCTCAGCCCGGCCGTGGGTGTACTGGTTCTGGTTGAACGGTAACATCACGCGGGAAGGCATCACCGCCGATCTGGAATCGATGCAGCGCACAGGGATCGGCGGCGTGCTGATCATGGAAGTCGACCAGGGCGCGCCTCGCGGACCGGTGGATTTCGCCAGCGATGACTGGCGTGCGTTGTTTGCTCACGCCGTGCGTGAAGCGAAGCGGTTGGGACTGCAGATCAACATGAACAACGACGCCGGTTGGAACGGCAGCGGCGGTCCCTGGATCACGCCCGACCTGTCCATGCAGCGAGTCACCTGGCGTGAAGTCACCCTCGAAGGACCCGGCCGGGTTGAGGTCGCCATACCACAGCCTGAAACGGTCGCGGGCTATTACCGCGACATTGCGACATGGGCATTTCCCGATACGGGGCGGTACCGCATACCGGATGTCGATGTCAAAGCGGCCTACACGATCGGCGGAGCGGGCGCTCCGATTCCGGACCCTCTGCCTGACGGCAGACCGATCGACCCTGCGACGATGATCCGCGTGGCATTAGATTCATCCGGACGCGGGACGGTGGATCTGCCGGAAGGCCACTGGACGATCATTCGATTTGGCCATACCAGCACCGGTGTCGTCAACGCTCCCGCGCCCGAGTCAGGACGCGGTCTGGAGTGCGACAAGCTAAGCCCCGAGGGCGTCGAGGCCAACTACCGCGGGCTGATGGCCAAACTGGCGGCGGACAACCGCTTCGCAATCCCGGCCGCGCTGGTGGCCACGCACGTGGACAGCTGGGAGAACGGCTCGCAGAACTGGACAGCACGCATGCCCGAGGAGTTCCGCAAGCGGCGCGGATACGACATCATTCCCTGGATGCCGGTTTTCGCAGGACGCGTTGTGGACTCGCCGGAGAAGACCGAGCGGTTCCTGTGGGACCTGCGTCAAACCGTGTCCGATCTGGTGGTGGCGCATTACGCGGGTCATTTGAAGCGGCTGGCCGCCCGCGACGGCATGCGCTTCACCATCGAAGCGTACGGCAGCCCTTGTGACAACCTGACGTATGCGGGCGTGGCCGATGAACCGATGGGTGAGTTCTGGATGGGCGGCGGCGCGATGGAGACCTGCCGGGGGATGGCTTCGGCGGCGCACGTCTGGGGCAAGCCGATCTGCGGAGCCGAGGCGTTTACCGCAGGCGATCAGGAACGCTGGCTGGATCATCCGGGCAGCATCAAACCGCTGGGCGACCGCGCATTGTGCGAGGGCATCAACCGCTTCGTGTTCCACCGGTACGCGATGCAGCCCTGGCTGGATCGGAGGCCGGGCATGACCATGGGACCCTGGGGCCTGCACTACGAACGCACACAGACCTGGTGGGAATGGTCGACGGATTGGCATACCTACCTGGCCCGATGTCAGTATCTGTTGCGGCAGGGGCGCTACGTGGCGGACATCCTGTATTTGCAGCCGGAATCGCCGCCTGCCGGGCTGGGGGGCGGGCACCCGCGCGCCGGCTACGCCTGGGACGACTGCGACGCCCGCGCGCTGATAACGCGCGTGCGCGTACAGAACGGCCGACTCACGTTGCCTGACGGCATGCAATACCGCGTGTTGGTGATGCCGGAGTCGGCGACGATGACGCCCGAGCTGCTGGAAGCGGTGTACGGATTGGTTCAGCAGGGGGCGACCGTGGTGCTGCGCAACCGGCCGGTGCGCGCGCCCGGTTTATCCGGTTACCCGGAGAGCGATCAGCGGGTGCGCCGGCTGGCCGATCTGCTATGGGGCAACCGGAAACCCGGTATCCATCGGCTGGGCGCAGGCCGCGTAGCGCTGCAGTGGTCCGCCGAACAGACACTGGAACACATGGGTGTGCCAGCCGACGTCAGCAGTTCCGCGCCGCTGCGGTGGATCCACCGGCGCGCCGGAAATACCGATCTCTACTTCCTGGCCAACACGCAGTTGTTCCCCGTGGATACCTCGATACGGCTACGTGTGGCCGGTCGCGCGCCGGAGTTGTGGCATCCCGAGACCGGTGCGGTGACGCCGGCGGCCGGCTGGATGCAGGACGCACATACCACGCGCCTGCCGCTGCGTCTGGAGGCCGGCGAGTCGGTGTTCGTGGTGTTCCGCACTCAACCCGATCGCCGACCGCGCCTGCGCACGGTACTCCGCGAGGGGCAGCCTGTCTGGTCAGTGCAGCCGCAGCGCGTCTCGCCAATCCGCATTGTCGAGGCGCAGTACGGGCCCATCAACGACCCGTCGCGCACGATCGATGTGCGGACACGGCTTCAGCGGATGGTTGATGAGGGAAGGGCCCATTTGGTGGTGTCTCAGCTGGCGGAGGGCGGCGATCCGGCGTTCGGCGTGGTCAAAACCGCGCGCATCGTGTACGAGCGCGACGGTCGGCGGTACCAACTGGTCGGACGCGATCCGGAAACTCTCTCGTTCAGCGGTGTTCCGGTGCTGGCGCAGGTCGAGTCCGCCCGGTATGGCGTGTTGAGCGACCCCGTGCGCACCCGCGACGTTACCGAACGGGTACGGCAATTCATCGAGGCGGGGGTACCCTCATTCGGCGTCGCCCGACTGGCCGACGGGGACGATCCGGCGCCCAACATCGTGAAGACGCTGGAGCTGACGCTGCTGCGCAACGGGCGCCGCGTGCAGTTGACGGGACAGGACGGCATGGAGATCACGCTTGGGGAGCGCCGCGACACGCTGCCGGAAGCGGCAGTGGCCGGCACGCGAAGCGGGTTCGAAGTGGTGGCGTACCGTTCCGGAAGGTATGCGCTGGCCGACGGCGCGGGCCGTACGATACGGCGAACGGTGCAGTTGCCTCATGCGCTGGCCGTGCCGGGTCCGTGGCAGGTACAGCTCGATCCGGGAGGGCACGCCTTCCGGCTGCAGGCGCTGTCCTCACTCAGCGGGCACGCCGATCCGAAGGTGCGGTACCATTCCGGTCGGATCCGGTATGAGACCACGCTGACCGTCCCGCCTGCCATGCTACGGAAGGCAGATGTGTGGGTATTGGACCTGGGACAGGTGGCGGTGATGGCGCGAGTCCATCTCAACGGTCAGCCGCTGGGCCTGCTGTGGCGCGCGCCGTACCGGCTGGACGTGACGGCGCATCTGCGGCCCGGCGCCAACCGGCTGCGCCTCGAGGTGGTGAACCTCTGGCCCAACCGGATGGTGGGCGATGAGCACCTGCCCGAAGACAGCGCGCGCAACCCGGACGGCACGCTGCGCGCCTGGCCGGACTGGCTGCTGCAAGCCAAGCCCAGCCCCACCGGCCGGCACACGTTTACCACGTGGCGCCTCTGGCGCAACACCGACCCGCTGCCTCACTCCGGCCTGCTCGGCCCCGTGACGCTGCACCCGGGGCGCCGGATCAGGTAGGGGTGACTGACGCTTGCGCATTCAGGCCGGATAGCGCACACTGACACTGATACCGCACGCTCAACCCTTGGGCTGCAGCCAATTTATTAAAGATGTAGAGGTGATCCCCGTGATCAAGACGGTTCGCCAGGCCTGTATCCTCAAGCCTAACGCCTTGGCTATTCAGGTGTCGGATCAGATTGAACAACTCGATGAGCTGATCCACGGTGAAGGGAACGGTACCGCGTTTTTGGAACGCACCTTTCTGACGCAGGGCATGCGGGATCTGATCACGGAGGGCATCGCCCGGCTGGCTGGACGAAACACCAATGCGGTGTTTCATTTGAAGCAGGCCATGGGCGGCGGCAAGACCCATCTC
>CAZHSN010000197.1:0-6134 GCA_964535125.1 uncultured bacterium | reverse complement strand
ACCTGGTGGACAGCGACAGGGCGCTGTATGAGGCACTGGGCGCACTCGAGAGCGGTTTGCAGGAGTTGAAAGACGGCAATATCCCGGTCGTGCTGGTGGCCGGTAACCATGACGCGGAATTGCTTCTCCGTCTGAAACGAAGTTTCGCCGATCTGTACGTGCTTGGCAGCGGCCAGGAGTGGACCCATTGGGATCTGTTGCTGGATGACGGGCGTTCTGTGCGGTTTCTCGGGTGGTCGTATCCGGCCAAACCCGGCAGATACCAACCGCTGCAGTCATTTCACTTGTTGACAAGCCGCCGTGCGGCTTTCAACGTGGCCCTGCTGCACGCCGACTACCAGTCCGGCAGCGGGGACTATGCGGTGGCGCCGTTATATGAGCTGCAGCAGCATTCCGAGTTGGACCTTTGGCTGCTTGGGCATCTGCATGCCCCGGAATGGCTGCCCGGCCGGCCCGCCGTATTGAACCCGGGCAGTCCGCAGGCGCTGGATCCCGGCGAGCGCGGCGAGCATGCCGCCTGGTTGGTCAGCCTGGGCGAGTCGATCACCTGTGAACCGGTCGCCGAGTCGACGGTGCTGTATGAAGTGATCGATGTAGATCTGACAGAGGCTCGGCCCGAGCTCGAAGTGGCGCTGCGCGATCGGCTGCCCCGGCAGCCCTCATGCAGGCGGTCCTGGCGTGTGCGGCTGTCCGGCAGAGTGGACCATATCGATACGATTCGCCAGGACGCCGGGAAACTGATCAATAATCAGCCTTGGCTGGAACCGTATAACGTGTTTTTCGACGATATCGACGTAAGCCAGCTCGGTTTGAACTGGGATCTCTATCAGATGGCGCAAAGGAAAGACCCGATCGGGCGGCTGGCCGAGCTGTTGCTGGCCTTCGATGCCCATCAGCCAGAGATGCACCCGCTCTACGAGGCGATAGTCAGTCGAGTGAGGTCTACGCGAGATGAGGCGCACTCAACGCTTGCGAAATACTCAGAGGCTTGTCTGCAGATATTAGACATTCCCACCGAGCAGGAACTGATACGTATGGCAGCCGCAGATCTGTTGGGCACATTGTTGAGGCAGGAGGCTGACAGGAGATGAGCGGGGCGTTAAAGATACGCGAGGTGCAAATCGACAGCGTCCGTGGATTTCATCATGGGATGCCGGCGCACGAGTTCGCCGATCAGCTGAACATCATATACGGTCCCAATGCGTCGGGCAAGACCACGCTGACCCATGTGCTGCAGTGGTTTCTATGGCCGCAGCAGGCTGATGCAGCCACTATTGCACGTGCCCGTTGGCAGGATGACCATGACGAGTACAACGTCAGATTGATGGGGGCGTGGTCTGACCGCTCGTTCGCTGCGGGTGAAGTATCACGTGCGGCCTGGTATCGACTGGCCCAGCATGAACTGCTCAATGATACACAGCATGACGAGAGGCTTTGTCAGGAGATCCTGAAAGAGGCGCGAGGCGGATTGGATCTGTCCGTTGTCACAAGCGAGAAGTATCAATGGCCTCGAACCGCCATCAACAGCCTTTCGGAAGCGGCAAAACGGCTCAGCGAGATCGATCAGCTTCGGTCGGCCAATGTCTGGGAGAACCAAAGACGAAATCTGATTAAAGAAATAGATAAGTGCAGCAGGCTGATATCCGATAAGGAGGCGATCGAGTCGCAGCTGAAGCTGTGCCAGGTTCAACAGGCCGTTGAGGAACTGCAGAGCAGACTGGCTGCGTTTGACACGCGCTTTGACCTGCTGCATCCGGACGACCTGAAACGATTTGTAGAAAAACGTGATCGTCTCAACAATCTCAATCAGAGTCTGCGTTCATCTCAGGAAAGACGGGATCACGCGCAAGACGAACTGCGCGCGATCGGTTTGCCCGATCTAGAGAATGCACGCTCCTGTTTGCCTGTATTGGAGGAGCTTCTCAGAGAGGCGCGGCAACTGCAGCGTGACTATGAAGATGCGGAGCGTGCGTGTACCAGGGCGCAGGAGGGTGTAGAGGGGCTTCGCCGGCAGCTGGCTGCGCAACCCCTTCCCAACGCGGATCCGCTTAGTTTGGAGGAGTGGTACAGGGTGTTGAACGCGCTGGAGCAGGCGGCAGGAACGGACGCCAAGCTCCAAGCGGTACGCGAGCTGCGACGGCGCATAGATGCATTGGCTGCATCGGTTGAAGCCCCCGCCAAAACAACTGAGGAGGCACTGAACGCCGCATTGCGGGCCACCTTGAGCTGGTTGTCTGCACCGGCGGCCACTGCTTGGCCATGGATACCGATTGTCATCGGCATATTAAGCATTATAGTGCTTGTCTATGCTCTCATTGAAAAGAACACAGCACTGCCCATAACCATGGGTTTCATCTCTATATTGATATTGGCTGTTTGGGATGTGATATATGCCACACGCGCTCGCAAGCAGTTGACGCGCGATAAACTCGATGGTGAAGTCCGGAATCACCTCGCCGAGATCAAGCTCGGCATACCGGCGCCCACGGTCGACTCGGTTCTGCAAACGGTTCAGGCCATCGCCAGGCGGATGCAGCAGCTGCAGATGGAAACGAAACTCGATGAGATTCGTAAGGAACTGGAGTCGAATGAGGCTGAACAGAACGGCGTGTTGTCGCAGTGCTATGAGGTCATTCGCCAGTCATTGGAGCACTCGGGATTATCCGCCCCGGATCTCAATGTTTGGTCAGCAGCCAGAATGGCGTCGCTGCTGCGTCTGTGGATCGACTGGGTGGAGTGCAATCGCGAATGGCAAGAGGCTGAAGCGGAGCGCAGGAAACGCGCTGAACAGCTTCAGGCCGTGGTGAAGCAATTGTTTGGCCGGCTCGCTGAGATACAGTCATCGATATCCATCGATGTGTCCTGGGAATACCGCCGGATTGTCCCGGAACTGGAAGCCGCCGTGGATGATCTGCGCAGCAGGGTATCTCGTGCCGAGCAGCTCGTTCAGCAGCTCAACACCGAGAACGAGAAGATTGGTGAACTGGAGATGCAGATTGATGCCGCTGAGCGTGACTTGGAGTCATTTTTAAGTCCGCTGGACTTGACTGCTGACGACGCCGATTCTCTGCTGCGGAGCTGGCTGAATGATTTGCCGGAGTACAGCCGGATCAAAAAGGAGTTGGCTGAAGCCAAGATTGGATGCGAATTATTGGAATCAGAACTGAAAGCGATGCCTGCAGCGACACAGTACAAGGATCAAAGCATCGAGTCCCTGCGGCGCGCGCTGGAAAAGGTTGAGGAGGCGACGAAACAACGGGATCAGTATTTGAACGACCAAGGACGTTTAGAAAAGGACATTGAAAACGCCAAGAAGTCTGCGGACTACGAGGCAGCGTTGAGGGATTGCCAGCAAAAGGTGGATGAACTCCACAAGACCTTGTGTGACCGGCTGCATAGACACACCGTTTGTGAATTGGCTGCCGCGCTCAAGGACCTCGACGATCAGCAGCGGATGCCGGACGTGTTCAAACGGGCCGATGCGTTTTTCAAGGAGTTTACCAACCATCGGTATCATCTCAAAATAGACGCACTAAATGAGGCTTTCAGCGCCGTTGATACCAGTGATCGAGTGCTCAGGAGTTTGTCGGAACTCTCCAGCGCTACACGCATTCATTTGCTGATGGCTGTGCGGCTGGCATACATCGAGCAGAGTGAGCGTGACTTGAAGTTGCCCCTCTTCCTGGACGAAACACTTGCCTGTACAGACGCGGAAAGGGAAAGAGAGATCATCGAAGCGGTGCTTAAAGTTGCACAATCAGGACGACAGGTGTTCTACTTGACCAGCAAGCCGCGGGAGGCGGACGCTTGGCAGCAGCTGGCTGAAGAGCAGGGGGTGTCCGTTCAACGGATCGATTTGGGAGATACCCCAAGCGAATGGGTCATCAGCCGACCACCTGAAGCGAACGAGCTGCCGGCGCCCGAGGGGCTGGCTCATGCGGATTATGGTGAACGGCTCGAGGTGCCGCGATGGCATCCGCGCCGTGATCCGGCTGAAGCAGCGCATCCGTGGTATGTAGTGGATGACACGCACCACCTTTACCTGCTGCTTGCTGAAGGGGTCAATCGACTTGGTCCAATGAAGAGTCTGCTTCAGACTCCAGAGTGCATCGGGATACCGAGCACACAGGCGCGACGTTATCTGGCGTTGGCCTCGACCATGGAGTTGATTCAGGATGCGGCCCGGGTTGGACACGGTGAACCCGTACGACCGGAGTTGTTGGACGACATAAAAACCAGTAAAAAGGCACAGCTCCTGGAATTGCTGCAGCAGGAGAACTTCGACGGAACCGCGTTTTTAAACGCCCTCACCGACAAAAAACGGATCAGCGGCCTGCAGCAGAGAATAGTGGATGCGCTGCGTGACAAGCTGGAACAAGCCGGCTGTGTGTCTGATACAGAACCGATGAGCTTGGAGGCCCAGCTGGATTGGGTCTTGCAGCAGTCTTTGCCGCGCTATGGTGAATGCCTTCAGAGCGGTGATGTGAAGGCGTTGTTTGACCGCGTGTGGCCTGCCGTTGACGGAGTGTAAGCCCATCAGCAAGGTTATGGGGTAGGATATCAGTGCGGGCTTATACTGGAGCGGGAGGTTACCATGCAGCCGTCCGATCTGTTTTTCGCCGGGACGCGATACGCCATCATGGGTTACCATGCCACGGGGCGCTCGCATGGTCCCATTGTGGTGCGGGCTCTGATCCATGCCGGAAAGCATCCCGTGATCATCGGTGCGACCCCGAATGCGCCGCGGCATGCATCGGTGCGCGACACGCTGCATGCCGCGGGCGCGGTGGATGGTGTCGTGCTGTTGCCCCCAACTCCCTGGAACGACCTGGCCGCCGCGTATGTCACCGAGTGCGCACAGGCCTGCGTTAACGCGGGTGTGGACGCGGTGTGGTTGTATACAGCCGGTGATCCGGAGCCGGCGGCTGCGATATTACGTGAGCATGACCTGGATCCGGTGGTTGGCGTGTGCCCATGTCTGTACATTCCCAATGGCGGTTTTCCCCACAACCTGCACCGATGGTTTCACAAGAGGTTCTCCAGAACCGAGTGATCACCCGGCTGCCTCCCGGCGATCCCGTACTGGTGGCGCTGTCCGGTGGGGTAGACAGCGCGGTTGCCGCGATGCTGCTGCACCACGCCGGCCACTCGGTAACCGGCGTCACATTGCGATTGTGGCAGTTCAACTCCACGTCTGCGGCGGCTGAAACCGACGCTGCGGCGGTGGCCCGTTATTTGGGCATACCGCACGAGGTGCTGGATGTGCGCGAAGCGATGTTCCGTGACGTGATCGAACCGTTCCTGGATGACTACGCGGCGGCTCGCACTCCCAATCCGTGCGTATTCTGCAACCCTTTGTTGAAATACGCCAGTTTACTGCGGCTCGCGGATTCCATGGGTGTCCCGTGGCTGGCCACGGGACATTACGCCGCCGTCGGATACGATCCGCTGACAGGGCGCTATTGGGTCCAACGCGCCGGATCTGCGGCGAAAGACCAGTCATACATGCTGTACCGGTTGTCGCAGGACCAACTCGCGAGGGTGGTGTTCCCGCTCGGTGCGTACAGGAAACCCGATGTGCGTGATCTTGCAGCAAAGCAGGGGCTTCCCGTGGCGCATCGCGGAGACCGTCAGGATATCGGTTTTCTGCCAGATCATGACTATCGGGCGCTGTTGAAGCAGTACAGACCCGAAAGCCTGCGGCCCGGTGTCCTGGAGCATGTAGACGGCCGGGTGCTGGGATACCATACCGGATTGCCGCTGTATACCCTGGGGCAGCGACGCGGATTGGGTGTGTACCTGCCCGAGCCGGTCTTCGTGGCCGGTATTGACTCGGGATCCAATCGGCTGGTGGTTGGCCCGGAAGCGTCTCTGATGCATCGGCGCGTAACGGCCGACCGGCTGGTGTTCGGCCGTCTGGCTCCTGGTGATCACCCGCCGTTTCGCGTCCACGCGATGCTCCGATCGAGCATGCCGGCGCAACCGGCCATCGCGCAGGTGTTCGACGGGCGGTTGACGGTGACGTTCGATGCGCCACAGCGTGCGCGCGCGCCCGGTCAGTCGCAGGTGTGTTATGATGGCGCCGACGTGATGGTGTGCGGAGGGATCACCGGCAGGGATTGACAGGAGGCAGG
>CAZHSN010000196.1:0-6167 GCA_964535125.1 uncultured bacterium | reverse complement strand
AAGGGCCGCCTCACCCCCGTGGCCGTAGGCCACTTCACCCCCAAACGGGCGGTTCACGAACCGCCCCTACAGCCTCGGCGTCACGCAGCTCCCAGAATGGCCTGCAGGTCGGCTTCGGGGGTGGTGATCGGTTTCAGACCGAACTGTTCCACCAGCACGTTCAACACGCTGGCCGGTATGAACGCGGGCAGACTGGGCCCCACGCGAATGTCCTTGATACCCAGCGACAGCAGCGTCAGCAGGATGGCCACAGCCTTCTGCTCGTACCAGCTGAGCACCAGGCTGAGGGGCAGGTCGTTCACGCCGCACTCAAATGCCTCGGCAAGCGCCATGGCCACACGGATCGCCGAGTAGGCGTCGTTACACTGTCCCATGTCCAGCAGACGGGGTATGCCGCCAATCTCGCCGAACTCCAGCCGGTTGAAGCGGAACTTGCCGCACGCCAGCGTCAGGATCACGCAGTCATCGGGTATCTGTTGCGCCAGTTGCGTATAGTAGTTGCGCCCGGCCTTGGCGCCGTCGCACCCGCCCACCAGGAAGAAGTGCCTGATCGCGCCCGACTTCACCGCATCGATGACCACCGGCGCCACCGACAATACCGCGTTATGGCCAAAGCCCACGGTGATGGTCTTGTCGCCGCCGTCTTCGGCAAAGCCCGGCGCCGCCAGTGCGGCCTCGATCACCGGGGTGAAGTCCCGCCCCGGGATGTGCTGCACGCCGGGGAAGGCGACCAGTCCGGAGGTGAAGATACGGTCGATATAATCCGGACGGGGCTGCTGGATGCAGTTAGTGGTCATCAGGATGGCTCCCGGGAATTGACTGAACTCCCGTGCCTGCAGCTGCCATGCGCCGCCATAATGTCCCGCCAGATGGGTAAACTTCTTCAGTTCCGGATAGGCGTGCGCTGGCAGCATCTCGCCATGTGTATAGATGTTGATACCCTTGCCTTCGGTCTGCACCAGCAGATCGTGCAGGTCGCGCAGGTCGTGTCCGCTAACCAGAATCGCTTTTCCTTTGCGCGGCTCCAGCCGGACCTGAGTCGGTTCCGGGTGGCCATAAGTACCGGTGTTGGCCCCATCCAGCAGCGCCATTACATCCAGGTTCAACTTACCGGTCTCCATCGACGCGCCAACCAGCGAGTCCACGGTGGCCTGCGGATCGGAAGCCGCCGCAGTCAGTTCATGGAACCTCTTGCCCAGCGCACTGTCCACTGCGCCCAGACGCTCGGCGTGGTGCAGATACGCCGCCGCGCCCTTCAGCCCATACAGCACCAGCTCGGATAGTGCGGCCAGGTCTTCACCCAGTTCGGCCATGCGCGCCTCAATACCCACACCGGCTGCCTGCTTCAGCCGAGGCTCACCGGCAGGCGCCACAGTATACCCCGTCAGGGATGCCGGCAACGATACACCGGCCTGCGCCGCGGCGCTCAGCACATCCTGTAATCCCTGATAGGTGGCGTCGATCACCTGATCCAAACGCGCCGGATCGAAGTTCACATTGGTCACTGTGGTGAACAACGCATCCAACAGCAGGTCGTCGGCCTGCGCCGGCCGGGTGACACCCGCCTGCTCGCTCAACACCACCGCCTGTGACAGCTTGCGCGCCACATCTGTCAGCAGATCCTGCAGCGCGGCAGTGGTCTCATCCTTGCCGCAGACGCCTTTCACGGTGCATCCGGCGCCGTTGCTGGTTTGCTCGCACTGGAAACAGAACATACTCATTGTTGAACTCCTCCTGTGGTGGGTTCGATCAGGGCGCGCTGGTCCAGCAGCGCACCGGTTCGCGATATGGTCAGTTCATAGACCGGAATGTCGCTTTGGGCGGCGGTATGCGCCATCAGCACCTGACGGCTGAGTCCGCCGCAGCAGGGCACCTCCATCCGGATCACGTACAGGGCGGTCGCCCCGCTGTGAGCCAACAGCGCCGTCAACCGCTGCAGATTGTCCTGCGCGTCGTCCAGCTTGGGACAGGCGATCAACAGCGGCCGTCCTTGCAGTACGGTGCGATGAAACAGCGGCATGGCGGCCGGCGCGCAGTCAGCGGCCAGTACCAGTTCGCTGCCGGCGAACAGGGGTGCGTTGGGTGCGGTTAACCGCAGTTGCACCGGCCAGTTCGGCGCTCCCTCTCCGCCCGACGACTCCAGCCGGCTGCCCGGGCAGCTGCCGGCGCAGGAGGCCGTCATCTGCAACGCCAGACCGGACTTCGCCCCGGATGTATGGGAGATGTCCAGTTCAAACGGTGCGGCTTCGCGTTGTATGATGCGCAGCGCGCCGGTGGGGCAGTGTCCCAGACAGGCGCCCAGGCCGTCGCACAGGCTGTCGCGCACTACACGCGCCTTCCCGTCGACCAGCGCCAGGGCCCCCTCTTCGCAGGACACAATGCACTCTCCGCATCCGTTGCACAGCGCCTCGTCGATCTCGATGATGGGACGGATCGGCATCGGTCACTCCTCTCTGGCGATATCCGCCAGGGTGGTCTGTTCGAAGTAGTCACGGATCGTCCGGTTGACTGACCGGACCATGTCGCCCAGGATACAGCGCCGAGGACAGGCAGGACGCCCTAGCAGGCAGTCATTGGGGGCCAGCTCACCCTCTACGGCACGATGGATCTCTATCAAGTGAATTGTGTCGGCCGGTCTGGCCAGCTGCAGTCCGCCTTGAGGACCGCGCTGCGCTGTAATCAAACCCGCCCGGGCCAGCCGTTGCGCCACCTTGCTCATATGGTTGGCCGACACCCCCAGCGACTGGGCGATCTCGGGAACGCTCAGGCGCTTCTGAGGATGCAGAGCCAGCAGGTGCATCGCGTGCAGCCCCAACGAGGCTGCGTCGGTGATACGGAAGAGACTCATCACGGCTCCTCTCTAGTATTCTGGTACTAATATACCAGATATAGGAGCGGCCATCAGTATGTACAGCCCTCATTATTACTGGGTTTGCCCGGCAAGTGACGGTCTTTCCGCTGGCGGGTGTGTTCGGATGGCGCCCGTACACCCACAGCAAAACGGGCAGGGCGCGTATGCGCCCCGCCCGCAGTCGACCGTTTCAAACAGAACTCAGGCGGTCAATCCGCAGGAGCCATCGCGCTTGCGGTCGCGATTGCCGTTGCCCTGGCCGCTGCCTTGACCGTTGCCACGGCGCGCCAACTGCATGCCACCGCTCAAGGAGACGCTGCTTACGCAAGAGCCATCGCGTTTGCGGTCACGGATGCCGTTACCTTGGCCATTGCGTGTCCCCTGCCCGTTCTGAGCGCCCTGCCCCATGCCGGGACCACGGGTCCACATCGGCGCGCCGTCGGACGAACGCCATTGAAGGGTCTGCCCTGCGCGGGTCAGGTCTCTGGCGATGACCACCGAGGCGCCGTCCTTCGTGACGGTCCATCCGGTAACCGTCACCAGATCTCCATCCGCCAAGCGCATCCCGTTCGCATCCAGATAGTGAGACGGTCCCAGCCGTACCCTCCGGCCATCCAGGGTGAACTGAACGGCGCCGGCACGCGATCCGCGCTCGGGAACAGTCAGTTGAGAGACCTTGCCGCTGAGTGTGACCTGCTGGGCGCTGTGCAACAGGCAGTCCTGGCCTGCGGCGCCCCGGGCAGATCCAGCCTGCAGTGCGGGGGCTGCCCAGGTCAGGGCAGCGGCACCCATCGCGGCGACTGCGGTCAGTGTGAGTGTGAGTGAGTGTTTCATCGGTTTTCCCTCCTGATGACTCAGGCGCTGGCCTGGTGTCTCTACGATACCGATGCAACCTCTCAGGTATCTCTCGTCTCCGTCAGATCCGTCTCACATTTCGCGGCCGGCAGCCAAAAGCTCACAGATGTCCCGTTATCGACCTGCGACTCCAGCCCGACGCTGCTGTGCATGGCCTCCACCAGCCCTCTCACGATGGCCAAGCCCAGCCCAACGCCTTCGGAAGCGGACGCCCGTTCGCGTTCACTGCGTGCAAACCGCTCCCAAACCCGTTCCACGTCCTCAGGGCTCATCCCAAGCCCGGTATCCGTGACACAGATATGGATACGGTCGGCGTCTGCTTCGGCCGTCACCGTAATCCGGCCCGTGTGCGGTGTAAAACGGCGCGCATTATCCAGCAGGTTCCTCAGCACGCGATACAGCGCATCCCGGTCAGCAAGCGCGCATCGTTTGGAAGGATCCGTATGAATTTGAATCGGCGCGCCGGGCTGGCTCGCGTAGGCATTCACTACCGAGTCAATGACTTCGTCCACCGCGACGGCTTCGATCCGCAAAGGATAGCGGCCTGACTCGATCCGAGACAGATCCAGCAGCTGTGAAACCATGGAGGAGAGGCGCGTGACTTCGCGCCGCAGATGCAGCACCGCTTCCTCGCGCTCGGAGTCCGTCAGCAAACCATCCCGCCATGCATCCAGCGTCATGGCCATCGAGCTCAAGGGCGCGCGCAGCTCATGTGACGCATCGGCTACGAACTGCCGCTGCAGGCTTTCCAACTGCTGCAGCCGGCGTGCATCCGTCTGCAGCTCACGGATCACCTCATCGAGGTGCTGAGCCAATTCGTTGACTACTTGCCCCAGTTCCGCCAGTTCGCGTGTGTTTTGTGCAGGGACCCGCGCCGAAAAGTCGCCCTGCACCATCGCGCGGCCCGCATCCGTCACCGTGCGTAACGCGGTCGCGACCGCATGCAGGGACTGATTCAGGAAGGCCATGGCCAGCAGGTACGTAACCAGCACTGAGAGCCCAATCAGCACGTACACGTACTTAACCGACGCGCGTATGGCGCTGGCGCGGTTCCAGGAAACAATCACCCAAGGCTGCCCCTGAGGGCCTTCGAGAGACACCGCAGCCCAAGCCACCGGTTCCGGCAGCCAGGGCAGGCTGCCCACACCGGTCAAGTCACCCCGCCGGGCAACCTCCCGTGCGGTCGGCCAGGGGCGCTCTTGGCCGCGCTCCATGCGCCCCCATCCCCATCCGCGTCCCTGGATCGGATCGACGGGCTTGCCGTCGGCGGTGAACACGCGCCGTCCCCGGTGTACTCCCTGCTGACGGCCCTGACCGATCCAGGGTGTGTCTGAGTTGCGCAGCTCATTGAGCATGCTGCCGGCCGACGCTTGAAGCGCCAGTCGGTCTGCCAGCACAAGCGCCACGACCAGCATCACTAGCAACGCGATTACGCTGCCAAGCATGGCGCGTCGCATCAGGAAACGGCGCAGTGACTCGCTATGCATCATTGCAGGTAAACCTGTAGCCTACCCCGCGCACCGTATGCAGGCAGGTATAGCCCACACCGGCTCCCAGTTTGGTGCGCAGCCGGTTCATCGCCACATCCAGCGCATGTTCATCCATGGGCGGATCGTCTCCCCATCCCACTTCGATCAGCCGATCCCGCGTGATAACGCGATCCGGATGCCGCACCAACAGCGCGAGCATGTCGAACTCACGGGCCGACAGGTTCACCGGTTGCTCATCCACCCACACCTGGCGGCTGTCCAGATCGATCCGCAACGCACCGTGAGTCACGATCGAAGCGGAAGCGGCGACGGGCCTGGCGCGTCGAAGCACCGCCTTGACGCGGGCGACCACCTCCAAAGGCTCGAACGGCTTCACAATGTAGTCATCGGCGCCCAGGTCCAGGCCCATCAACCGGTCAGGAACATCGCTGCGCGAAGTCAGCATGATTACAGGCAAATCGGGGGCGAGGACCGTGCGGATCCGCCGCAGCACCGACCACCCATCGATATCCGGCAGGTTTACATCCAGCAGCACCAGGGAGGGGCTGGTGTCGCGCACCGCCGTCAGGCCGGACTCGCCGGTCGCCGCGGCAACCATTTGCATCGATTCCCGCGCGAAATACCGCGGAAGCAACGTGCGGATGCGCTCATCGTCTTCGATCAGCAGGATGTGCGCTGTCACCAGGCCTACCTTCCTGTTTTCGAGATAACGTCATGATGTCTGTGAGGTGTCTCGCTGCCGCAGATACGCGCCGAACTCCTGATCCATCTGCATGATGTGCGTCTGCAGCCAGTTACCCAACGTCTGGCTGATTTCCGGAAGGAGCGGCTCAGGGTTGTCCAAGTGCTCCAACCGCTTGGCCAGCGCGCGTATGGTACGCGTGAACCGGTGATGCTCGACCGCGTGGTGTTCCACCATCGGGTAGCGTGCCCGGCGCATCAGCACCTCTTCGGCGCCGGTGCGCAGGATA
>CAZHSN010000195.1:0-6194 GCA_964535125.1 uncultured bacterium | reverse complement strand
AATGGCTTCCAGCGCAGCACATCCGGACGCACAGGCGCGCATCGCCGATTCCACACATCGTACGATATCGGTAAACCGGATCTCCCGGTTCAGAAACCGCTGCACGGCCGCCTCATTGGCCCCGTTCAGAACAGCAGGCAACACTCCGCCGGCGCTCAGCGCTTCGGCTGCCAGCCGAAGCGCTGGATAACGCTGGAGGCTGGGCCTGCGGAAGGTCAGGGCGCCGGTACGTGTCAGATCCAGGCGCGGCAGACCGCTGTCCAGCCGTTCCGGATGCAGCAGCGCCAGTTGGATCGGCAACCGCATATCCGGCAGCCCCATCTGCGCCAGCACGGATCCGTCCTGCAGTTCCACCAGCGAATGGACGATGCTCTGCGGGTGTATCAGCACCTCGATTCGTTCCACAGGCACACCGAACAGCCAGCGCGCCTCGATGATCTCCAACGCTTTATTCATCAGCGTCGCGCTGTCGATGGTGATCTTTGCCCCCATGCTCCAGTTAGGATGACGTAACGCCTGCTCCGGCGTTACGTCGGGCAGGTCACGGAGGGGCACACGGCGCACCGCTCCGCCGGACGATGTGATCAGCAGGCGCGCCACATCCTGCGGCTGGTAACCCTGCAGGCATTGAAAAATGGCGCTGTGTTCGCTGTCTACCGGCGCCACCAGCACGCCGAGCTGTGCGGCGCGCTCCATGACCTGCTGTCCCGCCGCCACCAGCACCTCTTTGCTGGCCAGAGCGATCGACTTCCCTGACTCAATGGCCGCGAGCGTGGCGGGCAGTCCGCATACCCCGGCGACAGCCACCACGACCAGGTCGGCGTCCGCGTCGCGCGCCAGCGCCTCCAGTCCACACTCACCTGCCAGGATGTTCAGGTCGGGTGCGGCCCTCTGCAGCCGTTCCGCTGCGTCCGGATCGATCAGTGCGACGCGGCTGCATCCGAACTGACGCGCCTGCTGCAGCAGCAGTACATCGTTGCCGTGCGCGCTGAGCCCCACCACCTGTATGCGGCTCTGCAGACGACTGGCGACATCCAGCGTCTGTGTACCGATGGAACCGGTGCTTCCCAGCACAAGGATGCGTTTCATGCCGGTTCGACTACCGCTCCGAACTTCCGTGTGCGGCTCTGGTATTCCGCGATGCAGTCGATCAGTGTCTGCGTGGTGAAGTCGGGCCACAGCGTGGGGGTGATGACGATCTCGGTATAAGCGGTTTGCCAGATCAGGAAGTTGCTGAGCCGTTTTTCATTGGCCGTGCGGATCATGAGATCGGGATCCGGCAGATCGGGTTGGTACATCTCTGCAGCTATTGTCTGTTCGTCAATCGCTTCCGGCTGCAGTGAGCCGTCGGCGACCCGACGCGCCAGCGACCGCATGGCGTCAACCAGTTCCGCGCGGCCGCCGTAGTTGATCGCCAGGTTCATGATGATGCCCGTGTTGTGGCGGGTCTCTTCCGCTCCTGTGAGCAGCGCATCGCGCACATCATCCGGTATCTCGTGCAGTCGGCCGGATACGACCACGCGCACGTTCTTCTTCATCATGTCGGCCAGTTGCATGCGGGCGGTCTCCGCGATCAGCGACATCAGCCCGCTGACCTCTTCGATGGGCCGACGCCAGTTCTCGGTGCTGAAGGAATAGAGCGTCACCACGCCGATACCCAGGTCACGCGCATCCTCAATGATCTCACGGATGGTTAGCGAGCCCTGGTGGTGCCCCAGCAGGCGATGCAGTCCGCGGTCGGTCGCCCAGCGTCCGTTGCCATCCATGATGATAGCCACATGCCTGGGAATGCGGCTCATGTCCAAGTTGGCGGCTCGGGCGACGGCGAAGACGCGGGGTTCGGGCTGGGTGCTGCTGTGTTCGTTCATGGGTGGTTACATAAGGCATACGGCGCACCCCGACGATGCGGGGCGCGCCGGGAAAGGCGGTGTTCGGTGAATGACCGAAACGCCTATACCTCCATGATCTCCTGTTCCTTGCTTTTTTCGGCCTTGTCGACTTCGGCGATGTACTTTTCGGTGATCTTTTGGATCTGCTGCTCGGCGCGCTTGACCTCGTTCTCTGAGATTTCGCTCTTCTTTTCCGCGGCCTTCAGGTGCTCCATCGCCTCACGGCGCACGTTTCGAATGGCCACGCGCTCCTCTTCGGCCTTTTTACGCAGCAGCTTCACCATCTCTTTACGCCGCTCTTCGGTAAGCGGTGGGATGGAGATGCGGATCGCTTGTCCGTCGTTCGTGGGGGTCAGATTCAGGTCGGACTTCTGGATGGCCTTCTCAATCCAGGCCAGCGCCTGCCGGTCGTATGGCGTGATGGTCATGAGACGGGGCTCGGGCACGGCGACGGCCGCCAGGTGGTTGATGGCAGTGGGTGTGCCGTAGTAGTCGACCATGACCGACTCAAGGATCGCCGGATTGGCGCGTCCTGTCCGGATCGCGCCGAAGTCGTGACGGGCGCGCTCCAGGGTGGTCTGCATCTTGTGCTCGGCGTCTTTCAGTGTCTTCTCAACCATGCTGTTCCCCTCCTACTAAGGTGCCGATGTTCTCCCCGCGCAGCAGCCCAACGCAGGCGCCCTGCCGGGCGATATCGAACACAACGATGGGCAGCCGGTTTTCCATGCACAGTGTCAAAGCGGTGAGATCCATCACCCGAAGCTGCTTGGCGATAGCCTCTTCGTAGCTGATATGAGTATACCTGCTGGCGTTCGGGTTGACTTTGGGATCTGCGTCATACACGCCGTCCACATTGGTGGCCTTCAGGAAGACCTCTGCGCGAATCTCCAGCGCGCGCAGCGCGGACGCGGTGTCGGTGGTGAAATAGGGATTACCGGTTCCCGCGGCGAAGATCACCACGCGCCCCTTTTCGAGGTGGCGAATGGCGCGCCGGCGGATGAACGGTTCGGCGACCTGGGCCATGGCGATAGCTGTCTGCATGCGTGTGGGTACGCCCAGTTGTTCCACGGCGTCCTGCAGCGCCATCGCATTGATGACGGTGGCGAGCATGCCCATGTAGTCGCCCTGCGCCCGGTCGATGCCGGCCTTGGAGGCTTTTCCGCCCCGGATGATGTTACCGCCGCCGATGACCACGGCTGTCTCCACGCCCGCACGGTTCATGGCCGCCACTTCAGCGGCGATCCCTGCGATGACCGGATAGTCGAGGCCAACGCCCTGCTCTCCGGCGAATGCCTCGCCGGAGAGCTTGAGCAGAACGCGGCGCCAGCGTAGCGGATTCTGCGCAGCACCGTCCATGTCGATCAGCCCTTGCCGACGGCGATTCGCGCCATGCAGGCGATGGTGACCGTACTCTGCAGTTTCTTGCTGGCTTCGCTCAGCAACTGCTTGATGGTGTATTTCTGGTCGCGGATGTACTTCTGCTCCAGCAGGCATACCGTCTCGTAGTAGGCGCGCAGCCGGCCTTCCACGATGCGTTCCAGTTGTTCCTGCGGCTTGCCATCATTGATGGCGCGCTGCATCTGCACTTCCTTCTCGGCCTCGACCTCCTCTGCGGGAACGTCTTCAGGGCTGAGATAGGACGGGTTGCTGAACGCCACCTGCATGCACAGTTCGTGCGCCAGAGCGGACAGCACGCTGTTGTCAGCCAGGCCTTCGGCCTTCAGGGCGATCATGACGCCGATTTTGCCGCCCAGGTGGATGTATGTCTCCACGCGTCCGTCTTCGATGGCGTAGCTGTGGACTCGGCCGATGGCCAGGTTTTCGCGGATCGTCACTTTGAGGTCATCCAGGCACTCGCCCACGGTCTTGTCACCCAGTGACAGCCCGAGCAGGGCCTCGGTGTCGCCGTCAAAGTCGGCTTTGATCGCCGCGTCGGCAATCGATCGGGCCAATGCGATGAACTCATCATTGCGGGCGACAAAGTCGGTTTCGCTGTTCATTTCAACCAGAACGCCCCGTGTACTGTTGGCGTTCACGGCGCACACCACCACACCTTCCGCGGCGGTGCGGGTTTCGCGTTTCGTGGCGGCGGCAAGTCCTTTTTCCCGCAGGATGGCTCGGGCGCGTTCCATGTCGCCTTCGGCTTGTATGAGCGCTGCCTTGCACTCCATCATTCCCACGCCGGTCTGCTCCCGCAGCTCTTTCACCATTGCGGCGGTAACTTCCATGTGGATATCCTCCTCGATCAGTGGTGTCAATGTATTAACGGTAGATATGGACATCCCGTCCGGAGTCGTTCCGGACGGGCGCCACAAATGATCTGGGTAAGGTTAATGCGGTGGTTGGGGTTAGTCTTCGTCGTTAAGCACCATGGTGCGGGCCTGTTCGGCGTAGACATCGTCCACGTCTGCGTCGACCAGCGAGTCGACGGGACTGATCTCTTCCTCCGCGATCTCCTCATCGCCCGCTTCGTCCACCGCGTCGACGTCCTCTTCAGCCTCGGGAGCATCTTCGCGATCCCATTCGGCCTGTTTCACTTCGATGACGGTATCGGCGATGCGGCTGCTCATCAGCTTGATGGCGCGGATGGCGTCGTCGTTGCCGGGGATGATCTGGTCCACTTCATCGGGATCGCAGTTGGTGTCCACGATCGCCACGATGGGGATCTCGAGGCGGCGGGCTTCCTGAACAGCGATGTGTTCCTTCTTGAGGTCCACGATAAAGATGGCGTGCGGCAGTCCCGGCATGTCTTTGATGCCGTTGAGCACCGCCTCCAGCTTGGCCTTCTCCTCACGCAGCAGCGCGGCTTCCTTTTTGGTCAGCTTGTCAAAGATGCCGTCAGCTTCCTGTTTTTCCAAATCACGCAGCCGCTGGATGCGGTCGGTGATGGTTTTCCAGTTGGTGAGCATTCCACCCAGCCAGCGCTTGTTGACGTAATACTGACGGGATCGTTCGCCCGCTTCGCGGATGGCGTCCTGAGCCTGCTTCTTGGTGCCCACGAACAGGATGTGTCCGCCGTCTTCCACGATCTGCCGGATGAAGTTCTGGGCGTCATCGAACATGCGCAGGGTCTGATGCAGGTCGATGATGTAGATGCCATTACGCGCGCCATAGATGTAGCGCTTCATCTTGGGGTTCCAACGGCGTGTGTGGTGGCCGAAGTGCACTCCTGCTTCGAGGAGCTCTTTCATGGTAACGGAAGCCAAATGCGTATCCTCCTGGTTGGCCTCCCGCTCTTTCATCCCGCTGAACGATCCCGCGAAGGGACACCCGCCCAACGGTCCGGAACGGTGTGTAGTGTTGATTTAGTGACGCAAGTCACCAATCCAGTGTACCACGCCAGCCAACGGGTGCGCCGTCGGCGTCGCGACTGTACAATGGACTAGACGACAACCCGTGGAGGTAGCGCCGTGTCCGCATATGAACCCAGCATCGGCATGGAGGTGCACGCCGAACTGCTTACCGAGAGCAAGATGTTTTGCTCATGCGCCAACCGTTTTGGCGGAGATCCCAATACGCGGTGTTGTCCCGTGTGCCTGGGGCTGCCCGGCGCGCTTCCCGTGATGAACCGCCAGGCCGTAGAGCATGTCGCGCGCGCGGCGCTGGCGTTGAACTGCGACATCTCGATGATCTCGCACTTTCACCGCAAGAACTATTTCTACCCCGACCTGCCGAAAAACTACCAGATCAGCCAGTATGGGGATACCCCCATCGGCCGAAACGGGTATCTGGACATCAATGTGAACGGCGTCACGCGGCGCATCCATATTACGCGTATCCATTTGGAAGAAGACACCGGAAAGTTGTTTCATCTGCCGTCCGGCGAGAGCGCTGTCGACTACAACCGTTCGGGTGTGCCGTTGATGGAGATCGTGACCGATTTCCCGCCCGACATCCACAGCGCCGAGGAGGCGCGCGAGTACCTGGTGCGGTTGCGCCAGATACTGGTTTGGCTGGGTGTCACCGACGGCCGTATGGAAGAGGGCAGCCTGCGCTGCGAACCCAACGTTTCGGTGCGACCGGCGGGCGCAGACCGTTACGGCACCAAGACCGAGTTGAAGAACCTGAACTCGTTCCGTTCGGTGGCGCGCGGCGTAGCGTATGAGATCGAACGGCATATTGACGTCTATAACGACGGCGGGACGGTGGTGCAGGAGACCCGGGGCTGGAATGAAGAGCGCGGCGAGAGCTTCACCATGCGCTCCAAGGAACACGAGCAGGACTACCGGTACTTCCCCGACCCGGATCTGGTGCCGGTGCAGTTCAGCGATGACTGGCTGGATGCGCTGCGTGCATCCATGCCCG
>CAZHSN010000194.1:0-6311 GCA_964535125.1 uncultured bacterium | reverse complement strand
GCCTGTATCATCCGGTTCGATGAAACCGGCAAATAGTTTCGCCCAATCACGCTACCCGATCACTATTGCCTTGCGGTATATTGGCGTTGTGTATGCGTTCGTGCAGACAAACACGCACCGGACCCGTGGCATGCGTGTCAGTTTTCCGAGATAAGGGGAGTCGATCGATGAGTTCAGAATCCGTTCATGAGGTGTTGGGCGTGCTGTCCACGCCTGCGGGAATAGCCGGCGCGGCGTATGACAGGTTGCGTAACGAACTGGAGTTCGCCTGGCACTTCGCGGCGTCGTTTCCTGATCAGGCCGATGAATGGCGCGCGTTAGTGCGGCAGGCGGCGCAGGCCGCTGCAGACGGCTGGACCGCGGGCGGTGACCCGATGGAACCGGTGCGTCGAGCAGAGGCGATCCTGCGGCCGATAGGGGAAGCCGCCAAACAGTGTACCGTGCACTGCACGGGGCATGCGCACATCGATATGAACTGGATGTGGCCGTGGCAGGAGACCGTGTCCGCCACGCATGACACCTTCACCACGGTGGACAAGTTGATGTCCGCCTATCCGCAGATGACCTTCTCGCAGAGTCAGGCGTCCTGTTACATCGCGATGCAGGAACACTGTCCTGATGTGTTCGAGATGATCCGCAGACGGATGCGTGAAGGCCGTTGGGAGAACATCGCCTCCATGTGGGTGGAAGGCGACAAGAACCTGGCGTCTGGCGAGATCCTGTGCCGGCATATCCTCTACACCCGACGCTACTTCCAGCAAATGTTCGGCCAGGGGTATGACGCGGTCCAGTTGGACTTTGAGCCGGACACCTTCGGTCATGCCGCCACCCTGCCGACCATTCTGAACCGAGCGGGTATCCGTTGGTATTACCATTGCCGTACCGGACCGGAGCGATGGCTGAGTTGGTGGGAAGCCGCCGACGGCAGTCGTGTGCTGTTGTTCCTGGACCGGGCCTGGTACAACGAGCGGCACGTACCCAACGTGGCGCTGCACTTTGTTGAGTACTACAGGGAGAACGGCCTGAAGGACTTCCTGTATGTCTACGGTGTGGGGGATCACGGCGGAGGACCAACGCGCCGCCAAGTGGAGCGTCTGGCGGACATGGACACATGGCCGATCTATCCGCAACTGAAGTTCAGTACATTCGACGCGTATTTCCGCGCCGTGGAAGCCGCCCAGCCAGACCTGCCGGTGGTGACAGGGGAGTTGAACACCATCTTTGAAGGGTGTTACACCTCGCAGACCAACATCAAGCATGCCAACCGCGTCAGCGAGTGCGTGATCCCCGAAGCCGAGATCGCCGCGCTGATAGCCGGGCCGCTGGGTTTCGAGTATCCGACCGAACGTCTGGAACGTTGCTGGCAGCATGCGATGTTCAACCAGTTCCACGACATTCTTCCCGGTTCGGGTGTCCACGCGACATACGAGTATTCGCAGGGGTTGTTCCAAGATATCCTGGCGACAACAGGCGCCATCCGAACGGCGGCGTTGCGGAAGTTGGCCGATAATGTCGATACCGCCTCGCTGGGATTAACGCCCGGAGGCGTGGGTGAGGGACTCGGCGCCGGTTTCGGCATGGGCAGCGCCGTCGGGCAGCTCACCAGTTGGAATGCGGGCGCTCCCGGTCCGGAGCCGGTGCTGGTGTTCAACCCGTTGCCGTTCGCACGCAGCGGTACGGTCACCGCGCGCGTCTGGGATAAACCGATGCCGCGCGGCTGTGTGGTCGTGCGCGATGACCAAGGCAACCGGACGATCGGACAGGTGCTGGACCAGGGCGAATACTGGTGGCATAACTACACATCGGTGCTGTTCCCTGCCCAGGATATCCCCGGAACGGGCTACCGTACTTATGTCGTCGAGTCGACGCCGGTACCGGTGGACGACCGCCCGGCGTTCTACCACTCGCCGCATCACGACCGCCGGCTCAGCGCGTTGGAGACGGACCTGATCCCTGTAGAAGATACCGTGAGCATGCCGACTCCAGGGGTGCTGGAGAACCGCTGGTTGCGCGTCGAAGTGGATCTGCAGGCCGCAGCGGTCCGGAGTCTGTTCGACAAGGTATCCGGAGTGGAGTTGGTCCCCGATGGCGAGCGGATGGGGCTGCTGGAGTTTGTGAAGGAAGCGCCGAACGGCATGAGCGCCTGGGACATCAGCCCGCTGCAGGAATGCACACCGTTGGATACCGGATATACCTGCCTGGAGCAGGTGCCAGGCTTTGGCCTGCCGATGGAGATGGGGCCGGATGGTCCGTTCCCGCGGCACTCCATGCTGCAGAACGGCCCGCACCGAAGCGCTGTGCGGATGCAGCGCGTGGTCGGCGAATCACGCGTGATGGTCGAGATCGCTCTGGAAGCCGGCAGCCGGCGGGTGGACTTCAACGTGGTGGTGGACTGGCGCGAAGTCGGCACGCGAGCCACCAACATCCCGGGACTGCGGGTCCGCGTGCCGGTGAATGTGGCCGATCCGCGTTTCACATGTGAGATTCCTTTCGGCAGTATAGAGCGTGAGCCGAACGGCCGTGAGGTGCCGGCGTTGAAATGGGCCGACATCTCCGGGCAGCTGGCGGATGGTCGATGGGCCGGAGTGACACTGGTGAACGCGGACAAGTACGGGCATAACGCCGACGGCAATGTGCTCAGGTTGAATCTGATCCGCAGCACGTTTAACCCCGATCCACTGCCGGAATTAGGGCGGCATGAGATCAGGTTCTCGGTGTGCCCGCATGAGGGCGCGTTGAGCGCTGATGAGGCGGTTCGTGCCGGTATGGCGTTCAATCAGCCGCTCAGCGTGGTCAGCACCGATGTACACACGGGTTCGCTGCCGACATCGCACGGTTTCTGTGAGGTGTTGACGCCCGGTGTGATGGTCAGCGGGTTGAAACCGGCGTCCGATGGTCTTGGGTTGATCGTGCGGATGTGGAACACCGCCGATGTGGCGACCACCGCACAGGTGCGGCTGCGGGGTATAGCGGCCGGTTTGTCGACCGCGTGCGAGACCGACCTGATGGAACAGCCGTTGCTCGGACGTTCGGCCGGTTGGGACGGGGAGGTGCTGACGGTTGATGTGCCTGCGTTCGCCTTCGTGACTGTGTTGCTGACATGATGCGACGGGTGATGATCGGGGCAGGGCTGGTGTCCGCCGTCTTGGCGACCATACCCACACTGAGCCAGGGGGCGGGGCAGATCCCGCCCCCTGCGCCTGTTCGGGAGTATCCGGTGCATGCCGATGGCGGGTTGATCTACAACCCGTTGAGCCGTGATCTGCCGGCGGCGCAACGCGCCCGCTGGCGACGCGTGCCCGCCCGTACGGTCACATTGGCACACCGGAACATGCGTCTCAGCGCCTCCGTACCAGGACGTGCGAGCGCGTATGATGTGGTTCCCATTCCGTACTCCTTGACACTGCCTGCAGGGGTCAGGGGCCCCGTAGCCGTTCAGGCCGTCGGTTTCGAAGAGTCGGCGCGGCGTAAGGGGCGGCATTTGTATGATCTGGCGTTGCCCGGGCGCCCCGACGTCAAGGCGGAACTGGTTGGCTCGGTCAGCGCGGTGTTGCGGCCTGAGGGACGTCATCTGATGAAAACCGACTTGAGTGACGCACCGGGGGTGTATCCGTGGTATACGGCTAAACCGGTCCGGCATTCAGGTTCGATTGAGGCGGGAGATCTGGTGTGGCTCCGGGTGCGGCTCACCAATATCGGCGATACCATCCTGGATGCCGAGGGCATGGGCGGCGCGACCATCATCCCGGTGCTGGACCGGCGCCAGCCTGACGGCAGTTGGAAGCAGGTGGCTACCGCCTACAATCTGTATTACCGCTTGGATCAATATATCTATCCCGGTGAGTCCACGGAGTTCTGGTTCCATCCGGTCACCAACGTTCACACTCCGGAGACAACCACCCCACAGGGACATGGACTAACCCCTGGGGAATACCGCGCCCGTGTCCGTCTGGTGTATCGGTATTACCGACAGCACGATGACTGGCTGAATATGTGGGAAGGGAAGACCTGTTCGGAGTGGGCGCTTCCGTTTACGGTGGAACAGGAGTACCGTCAGACGCCGTTTGTCAAGCCTGAACCCCTGTTCACCGATCCGCAGACCACCGATGGCCTTACCCGGTACATCCATACATTCGAAGAGTTTATGACGGCGTTCGATGCGCACCAGAAGCCGCAGGCCGGCGTCACGCGGGGAACGCTGTATCTGCAGGTTGCCCCGTGGACCCGTCATGTGGTGTTGAAACTGGTGACGCCTCAGGGCATCGTCACGCGGGAGATGCCGGTTGCCGTGCAGACCGACTCGTTAGGGCTTAGGTGGAACCCCAAGCATCCGTTTACCATTGTCCGGAACGGCATGCGGGAGCCGGTGATCGCCACGCAGTCGATGGCCGACATGCGCACCAATGTGCAGATCGGCCCGTGGCCGGAACGGCACCTGCGCGAACGGTTGCGCCAGATGCAAGAGTGCGGGATCAACGTGACGGCGGTGACCTCGATGCCCTGGCTGTACGATATGGATCCGCGCAGCGCGTCGCAGGCGGACTCATGGAAGTACTGGCTGGACATCTGCCGTGACGAGGGCATGCATGTCTTTGGCTGGGGCACGTATCCCTATAACCGACTGCCGCTGGTGGACATAGCCGAATGGCTTACCGGACGCCGTGTCCCCATGGAAGCCAGCAATCCGGTGGAGATCAGCTATCTGGATCCCTATTTACCTGTCGCCAACGCTGTGACCTGGCTCTTCCAGTTCCGCCGATGGGGAGACCTGTATATCCAGCCCGAAGCCGGCTTTGTGCCCATCGATGTGGAGGACTCCCGCGGTTGGATGCGTCAGGACATCAACATCCGGTATCCGCTGGGCGAGCACTTCAAGCGGGGTTTTCGTAACTGGTTGAGCAAACGGTATGGCGATATTGACCGGCTGAACACGGCCTGGAGCAGCGCTTACGCGTCTCTGGATGAGATCGACCCGGAGAAGGACGGCGTGCGTAACATGTTCGGCCACCACTGGGAATACACCGATCGGACACGCGTGTTTCATGACTGGAGCCGCGCGATGTATGATCTGGACCTATTCCGCACGCAGGTTCGAGTGGGTAACTACCGCGACACGTTGCGTCAGGTACGGGAGGCGATCCCCGGGGCGATGGTGCAGATACGCACCGAGGGCGGCAATGTACTGGTGCAGGGCTTGGATCCAGCCGATCCCAATCCGCACTTCCGGCATATCATTTTGAGTCAGCGCCGGTGTGCGTTGATGGCGGAGGTGATCCAGCCATCCGGATTGGTGCGCATGCATTCGGACTACACCACGATCCCGTACACCCCGGAAGAGATCGGCTTCCTGGTGCGGCGGTCGGTGCAGCAGGGGATCATACCGGCGTGGTTTCCTCAGTTCGACAACATGCGGGACATCGTCATCAACAAAGCGCATGGGTATGACTACACGATCCACTACAACCTGCCGCAGCCCCGAAAAGGCTGTATGATGCATGTGCTGACGGCGGTGTACCCCTGGTGGAAGGCCACATACGACGCTGGCGGGGTGCCCGGAGCTCTCTGGGAAGACCTGCAGTGTGACGGTTTTGTGACCGAGACGCAACGGCGCGAGATGCGTCTGTTTGCGGCACACCTGCGGACGGCTGCGAACAAGCCGAACGCCGTCCGTCAACGATCCGCCGGAGTACGTGAACCCGACGCAGCTTGGCGCGCTGGATCGGCCGCCAAACGCAGTTACCAGCCACAAGGAGAACCTCAACCATGAGTGCGACATCTCGCGAACTGGTATATCAGACATTGAACTTCGAAGGGCCTGCGCGGGTGCCGCGGCAGATGTGGATGCTGCCCGCTGCCGAGATGCGACATCCCGGCGTGCCCGCGCGTATTTTGGAACGGTTTCCGCCGGACATCGGCGGCGTATCCGGACACTGGCGAGAACTGCCCAAGACACAGGGTGATGGCTACAGTGTAGGAACCTACATCGACGAGTGGGGAGCGGTGTTCGACAATATCCAGGCAGGCGTCATCGGTGAGGTCAAACATCCGGTGATCACCGACTGGAACGATCTCTCCAGTGTACACGTTCCGGTGGAGTGGCTGACCATCGATCGTGACGCGATCAATCGCGACTGTGCGGTCAGCGATCAGTTCATCCTCGCTGCCTGCTGTCCCCGGCCGTTCGAGCAGCTGCAGTTCCTGCGCGGAACGGAAGCGTTGTTCATGGATCTGGCTGATCCGGAAGACGCCATGCTGGACTTCATGCAAAAGATGCATCAGGTCTACTGCCAACTGCTGGAGGCATGGTGCCA
>CAZHSN010000193.1:0-6448 GCA_964535125.1 uncultured bacterium | reverse complement strand
TCCACCGGGCGGTCGTAACGCAGCCGTACCTGCCGAACCCCTTCTACCGGTTCGGCGTTTAGCAGTGCGGGTTGCCCGGGCAGGTTATCCGGGCGAGTCGTCCACCATCCCAGCGTCAGCGGCCCGGCGCCCGGATCCGCAACCATCTCCACTCGGATCACGCTGTCGGCCGGCAACGGTTGCGGCAGATCCAACCGGTGCCAAGCGCAGTCTGCCGCTCCCGGACCGATATGGCGTTCGGCCAACACTTCGTTGTCGGCAGCACGGCGCACGCGCAGTGTAAAGCCTACCTCGGGAGTCTTGGTAAACGTCGGAACGGTTGTCTCCACAGCGATGAGGCCATCATACCGGGTCCGCACGACTTGGGCGAGTACCTGTCCTTCCAGCATCTGGTCGGCATGCTGTGTGCTTCCCTGCGGCGCCAGCATCTGCGTGTGCTGCAGCCTAGCCTCACCGGAAGCCCCGATGCGGGCGAAACCGACTCGCTGGATCAACAGCACCAGCAACGGCTGCAGCTGCGATGTCCCTGCGGTGATCAGCGTTCCTTTCCCCTGTGACGTCTCCTGGATCGGGGCATCCCCCTCGGTGACGCGCACCAGAGTGCCGCCGGATTCCAAGTACCCGGTCAATGCGGCTTCGACTTCAGGGTCCTTCATGGGGTTGTCATAGTCAACAACTACCGAGTACTGTTCCGCCTCACCGCGCAGCACCAGCCGGTCCGAGAGGTACACCTTGGGTAGATGAGACCGTATGCTGTCGACATGCAGCACGCGCAAGGATGGGCGGTATCCCATCATGGCCCACGTGGCATGCGACCGGTAGACCGCGACGGTTGGACGGACCGGCTGCATACCGTCGGTATAGGGCGCCAGCAGACGCATCTCGGTGAGCAGCCTGCGGATCTCCGGTTCGGCCTCGGTACCCCGGATGCCCCACTCGCCGTCAGGCAGCGAGCCCGACCATTGGTTGATACCCAGGTGCCAGGCGCCCGCGCCCAGGGTCTCATACACATACCGGCGGGCAGTAACGCTGGTATAGCTTCGTCCTCCGCCGCGCGCACCCTCCACCGCGTGATAGTAAGCCAGCCGGTTAGGGCAGTACAGCTTGCCGTAAGGTAGCAGCGTCTCGATGTACTCCCGGTTGAAATAACCGCTGTCGTCCTCGTACATTATCTGACCTGTCTCTGCCCCATCGGATACGGCGTCGTACAGGTCAGGATTCCAGCCCATGGCCGCATACTTGATACCGCTGAAGATATCGCCATGGTTGCAGGTGAGCGCCGGACGGGGGGTGTCATCAGCCGTCCGGAACGCCTGATAATGCCAGGCGAACCGTTCCGCCATGGCGTCAAACCGGAAGTCCAGCCAGTCCCGCCAGGGCTGGTCCAAGGACGGTGCGCGCGGCGCATCCACGGCGGGCCAGGATGCCCATGCGGATTTCCAAGCCTTGTTCAATGCCGCCAGGGTGCCATATTTCACTTTTAACCAGGCGCGGAAATGATCCAATGACAGCGGGCCGTAATCTGTCCATCGCGAAGAGTCGGAGTAGGTATGGTAGAGGCTCTCGCCTCCCATTATCCAATAGGGGATATTGGGTTCGTCCCGGAGCGCTCGAACGCTGTCGCGTATGAAGCGGGAGGTGCCGGACACAACCGCCGGATGCTCCAGACCCGGTGCAGGCACCATCTTGCCGAACATTCCGCCCAACACCACTTTGCCGTGCTGGTCACGTTGAACGCCCGCGTCGATCTGTTCGAGGAACCAGGCGGGCAGATAGGGGAACGCCGCGTTATTCCAGTTGCCGATGGTGCCCGGCGCGTAGAGGCCCAGGTTAGCCATCATGCGGACTTCGGTGGGACCCAGTAACACCGGATACATGGTCTCCACGGGACTGACCTGCGTCACCCACCGGTCCTTTTGAAGCAAGTCGAACACAAAGTCCAAGCCGGGAAGCGCTCCGCTGCCGATGAATGCGGCGCCTTTCGGCAGCGGATCGCCGCTGCGGACCCACCAGTACACACGGGTGCCCGTGGGCAGCTTCAACGTCAGGCGATAGCTGCCGGCGCGTTGCGGACCGGTCATGGCCCGGGCGTGAGCGTTGTCGACCAGCCGCGGCCAGGTACCCTTGGCCACCTCACGGTATCCCAGCGGATCGCGGCGTTCCAGTACCCAGGCGCACCCGCTGTCGGTGCTCATCAGCGTGGCCAGGTATGGCGCCACGCCGTCAAACGGCTTGTCTGTGTCGAACGTCTGGGCGATCTGTTCTGTGGCGGTGATCGGTATGTCCGTGACGCCGTAGGGCTGTCCAGGAGCCGGTACGGGATCCCACATGCGTCCGAATGATCCGGTGTTTGCGTCGGTTAAAGCGACCTCTTTCCAGTCGGCATTGTTCTCCACGAAGGGGAAGCCGATATACTCCAGAGGGTGGCGCATCAGCGCTTCGCTCTGCGGAGCCAGCGTGGTGGGAATGGGCAGCGGATACGCCCACGCTCTGCCTGTGGACAGCAGCAGTATGACCAGAACGATCTGTTTCAGTCGCAGCATGTGTTCTCCCGGGCGGTTGGTCCCGCTCACTACCATTATGCCTGTCAATCAGGACTGGGTCTTAACGCCCGAATAGTTCCTGCGTCTCCTTCACTCCGCTCTGGAATGAACTCAGTTCATCCTGCAGTCCTGTCAGCGCTTCCCGCAGCCTGTCTACAGGGTCCATGTTCTGCCCAACCGGTCCTCGCATCCGCTGCAAGCGATCCGCCAGTTGTTCCAGCTCCAGAATCCAGGTTTCCACTGTGCGTTCTGTGTCATACACCTGGTTCAACATCCGCTGACGTTGAGCCGCGTCGTCGTTGAAGCGCGTCAGCGTGTCGCGATACGCCGACTCCAGCGCGCGCTCACGGCGCCAGGAGTGCCAACTGGCCATAGCGGTGCACCAAAGCCGCCACACAATACGGTCGGGCGGCAACGCCCGCAACAGCCGATCCATTGTCAACAGATGATCGAACAGGCCATTGCGTGCGCTGTCAAGGTGTTCGGGCATCTCCTGCAGACAGTTGCGCCATTCCGGCGAGAGCGACCGGTACACATACCGCAATGCGGAGAACCGTTCCCGTACGCGTTTCCATAACTTTCGGGAGCGTGCATGCCGTAGCCGGCGGGATTGCCAGTACTGGTATCGCTGCCACAGGGAGAGAGGCATGATCAGACGCCTATATGGGTGGAGCGGGGAAAGCGCCCCGCGCCTGTTCATACGCCAGAGCGTATGCACATAGTGAGCGCTCCTCCCAGGGCCGTCCGATCATTTGGACGCCGACCGGAAGGCCGTCCGCCAGTCCGCAGGGCGCCGAGATCGCCGGCAACCCGGCGATGTTCACCGGGATGGTGCAGACGTCATTCAGCTTCATCGCCAGCGGATCATCGGCATTCTGGCCGATCAGGAACGCGGTGGTGGGGGCGGTAGGCGTGACCAGCATGTCGACGGCTTCGAACGCCCGGTCAAACTCTTGCCGGATCAGTGTGCGTACCTTCTGCGCTTTCACGTAAAACGCGTCATAGTATCCCGCGGAGAGCGCATAGGTGCCGATCATGATGCGCTGCTTCACTTCATCGCCAAACCCCTCTGCGCGTGACTGCTCGGTCAGATCCGTGTGTCCGCCGGAGTGCGCCGCGCGGTAGCCATACTTCACGCCGTCATAGCGCGCCAGGTTGCTGCTGGCTTCGGATGGCGCCAACACGTAATAGCAGGCCAGTCCGTAGTCCGTACAGGGCAGGCTGATGTCCATCAGCGTGGCGCCCTGTGCTTCCATCAGGCGCGCCGCGTCCAGTACGCTCTGTCGAACCGGCTCGGCGACCCCTGCGCCGAAGTACTCCTTGGGCAGTCCGATGCGGCAGCCTTTGAGGGCTTCCGATGGCAGCCTGTCTAGATCGTCTGCCGGTAGATCCACGCTGGTGCTGTCCCGTTGATCTTTGCCACACAGGGCGCGCAGCATCGCTGCGCAGTCCTGTACCGAGCGCGTTACCGGGCCGATCTGGTCCAGCGAGGACGCATACGCCACCAACCCATACCGGCTGACGCGTCCATAGGTGGGCTTCATGCCCACAACACCGCAATACGACGCGGGTTGCCGGATGGAGCCGCCGGTGTCGGATCCCAGGGCTGCGGCGCACATTCCTGCCGCCACCGCAGCTGCCGATCCGCCGCTGCTGCCGCCTGGTACTCGGCTGGTGTCCCAAGGATTACGGGTAACTCCCATCGCCGAGTTCTCGGTGGAGGAGCCCATGGCGAACTCGTCCATGTTCAATTTGCCCAGGAATACGGCGTGCTGGGCGCGCAGCCGTTCGACGACATGCGCGTCATACGGCGGTACAAACCCGTCCAGAATGCGCGAACCGCAGGTGGTAGGCATGCCGCATGTACACAGGTTATCTTTCAACGCGACGGGTATGCCGGTCCAAGGAAGGGACTGACCCGCTTCGATGATCCGGTCCGCTTCGTCCGCCATGCGCAATGCGTCCTCCGCGGCGACGGTGATGAACGCATGAAGCGACGGTTCGAGTGCGTGAATGCGCTCCAGATAGGCCTGAGTCAACTCACGGCTGCTGATCGTGCGATTGTCCAGTAATCCGCGCAGCGCGTGCGCCGACATGTCGTGCAATTCCGGCATGTGTCCTCCGGCAGGTGTGAGATCAATTGGAGTATACAGCCGATATATGCATCACGGCGACCGCCTGCATCCCACCAGAGCAGGTGCTGTCTGCCCGCCTGGTGTATCAGAATGTATCAGAACTAGCTTGGAGGAACTCATGATCCGACGCATACGGATGTTCACCGCGGTTACCGGTGTAGCAGCGATAGGGTTGCTCGCCGGGTGCGGTTCGGTGAACAAAGAGACCGTGACCCTGGCGACCACACCGACCGTGACGGTGACCGGCCCCGAAAACGCCGCGGGACGCCTGACGTTACGGGCAACGGATATCAGCCGACAGCAAGCCGAAACGCTGGGACGATTTCAACCCAACACGATGTGGGTGCAAGGCGTCTCTGGTGAGCCTGCCGAGGTCAACCTGCGCAGTTCCCTGACGTATACATTTCAACTGCCGGATCCCGCTCTCCCCGGTTGGACATACGACGTGCTGACTCTGCAGAGCGGCTTTTGGCTGTCGCAGCGCGCTGCTGCGGTCACAGGCGCTGACGGACGCAGCGCATCGGTGACGTTACGGGTCTGGGGTGCGCTGAGCTTGGTGCGGCCCGCCGTTGACTGGGCGCGCGGTGACGCGTTTGGCTACACCTTCGTTACGCGCATCACGCAGGTCCCGACCACATCGCTGTCCGCAGTGGACGTGTTGGCTGACGGCGCCCGGGACAGCGAGCCCGTCATTGAGGCGGTCATGGCAGCCACCGGACGGGACCGTACCGGCGCCGTCGCGCTGTTGGCCAGCTATCGTCCTGAACGGGTGCGTGTGCTGCGCACTCAGCAGGCGACTTGGGTGGTCCGCTACTATGGGCCTGACGCAACGCCGGGCCGTTGGTTCGCACCCGTATCCGGGCGGGTGGACGCACCCGATACGGCGCGTCAACGCCTGGCGCTGCCCGACAGCAACAAAGCGGTTGAGTGCTTACTGGGGCGTGTACAGCCGGGTGCGGTGATGGTGGAAGGGTTGTGCGCCGATATGACACATGATCCGGTCTTTGGACCATACGCCACCGGCGGCGGACAGCAGCTCTACATACCGGCCGCCACGCGCTGGGCGGTCGATCACCCGGAGTGGAACCCGGAGTGTTTCACGGTGGCCGCGCGGCTGCGCCGCGCCGAGCTGCTTGATGGAGAGCGGTCACGTACCCGCCGCTCACACGACCGGTCCATACTTGATGCCCGGTTCTGAACGCTGGTACTCACCGGAGGCCGCCGCGTTGCTGAGCCATGGCGTCCCGGGTCTCTCGGCGGAGGCGCGGGACGCCTTGGCTTCACTGGCTTCCGGACGTTGCACACACGCAGACGCGGTGCGTGCGTGCAGTACACTTCGACGCTGGCATCTGGATGCGGCGTTTCCGGGCATTCCGGAGCATGACGCTGTCTGGGACCTCGTGATCCGTCTCGATGCCGAACTGCCGCGGACTCTGTAACGCGGCTACCGACGGACCAACGCGTATTCGCCAGGCTCGCATAGCCAACTGGCAGGTGTCACCTGGACCGGGACGCTGCCTGAGCCTACTGGTCGTAACACCCAACGTCCCCGCAGCCAGGGAAACCGCACCGGTATCGGACGCCAGCGCAACCGGGCGACTTCATGCTCCTGTCGTCCCCGAAGGCTGTTGCCAATGAGTTCTGCATATGGGTTGATACGGAACCACTATTCGTTGGACCGTATGCGTTCCAACCTGTATACGCCGCCTCCATGACATTCGACCCAAGGCGACACTCCGGTTCCTGTCACAAACCGTGGGTGGGCCGGCA
>CAZHSN010000192.1:0-6482 GCA_964535125.1 uncultured bacterium | reverse complement strand
GCGTGCCAGTGTGCGTACGAACTGGCTCGCAACGAACTGCTGGAACGGTATGGCGGCGAGCGTGCGCCGCATCTGGCCGTGATAGCGATGGGAAAGCATGGAGGCCGCGAACTCAACTACAGCTCGGACATCGACCTGGTGTTCGTACATCAGGATGACCCGCCATCCGTGGGGCGCATCGACGGCACGCGCTTCGCCGAACGCCTGGCTCAGGAGATCGTACGTGTGCTCTCTGAGCCGATGGAACGCGGCTTTGTGTTCCGTGTCGATCTGCGGCTGCGTCCCGAAGGGCGATTTGGAGCGCCCAGTCGGTCAATCCGGTCATGTGCGCACTATTACGAAACCTGGGCGGAGTCCTGGGAACGTCAGGCGTTGATCAAGTCGCGGTTCGTCGCGGGATACCCCCCGTTGGGAGACCAATGGCGCTCCATGGCTCAGGCCATGGCGTATCCTCCGCGTATGCCTGCTGAGTGGCTGGAAGAGATCCGATACAACAAGCGTCGGATCGAACAACAGGCGGCCATGGAACAGGTCACGGAGACCAATGTGAAGATCGGACGCGGCGGCATACGCGATGTGGAGTTTACTGTACAGCTGTTGCAGTTGCGTCACGGCGGCAGCAGACCGCGCATCCGCCATGTCTCCACATTGGACGCACTGGCAGCCCTGCAACATGAAGGGCTCATCAGCAGCCAGGATGCCCACGATCTGGACCGCGGTTACCGGTTCATGCGCACGGTGGAGCACCGTCTGCAGATACTGTATGAGCAGCAGACACAACGCTTGCCCACCGAGCCGCGCGCCCGGGCATTGCTGGCCCGCCGCACCGGGTTCGACTCGGTGGAGGCGTTTGATGCGCGGCTAGCGGACGAACGGAATGCGATTCATGCCGTTTATCAGCGGCTCTTCTACGCCGATGCCTCAACGGCGCCGTTGGAGTACACGGAGACCCTGCAGGAATGGGCGGCCAACTTGCATCTGGACGCCGCACGGGATCAACTGAAACACCTACTGGAGACTATGCGGTTCCGGGACACTGACCAGGCATTGCGCTTGATTGCCAGGTCCACACTGGGTAACGACCCCAACGCCTCGGACGTGGCATCCAGCCTGGCCACCCCGGACACGCGACGGGCCTGCCTGACTCTGCTCCCCAGACTACTGGATGCCTGCCGACGCAGTCCGTGGCCTGACAGGGCGTTGATGGGCATTGAAACGCTGGCCGACGCCGTACCCAACCGAGCACACCTCTATGAGACCTTGGCGGCTGACGACGATATGCTGCGCCGGCTCACCGACATCGCCGGCGCCAGCCCTATGGCCATGCAGGTATTGACCGCACATCAGGAACTGCTGGATGTGCTGTTCAGCGACGAGACCCGCGAGCCCTGCGCTGTTACGCGTGAGGAGTTGGCCGACCAGTTGGCGCACAGACTGCCGCGCCGCGGCGATCCAGCGCCCCAGATCGCCGCGTTCATACGGCGCGAACGCTTGCGGATCATCGCCCGCGACGTATGGGGCGAAGCGAGCGGTCTGGTCATCGCGGCCGAGATCACCGCAGTGTATGAAGTCGTACTGGAAGCGTTATTGCGGCAGGCGATTGCCACGGTGACGGGTGATCTGCCATCCAGCCGTGAACAGGCAGCGCGCACAGTGGCTGTACTGGGTATGGGCAAATTCGGCGGGCAGGAACTGGGTTATTCGTCCGACCTGGACATCCTGTTCACCCATGCGCCTCCGGCCGAGATGCCGCATGGCGACGCGTATCAAAGCGCCGCAGCGGTTGCGAACCAGATGCTGGCGTTATGCCGTCTGGTCCAGTCGCACGGCGTCCCGTTGGATGTGGATGCCCGACTACGTCCTGAAGGGCGGTACGGAGCGATTTCGCGCTCAGCGCCCGACTATCTCGGGTATTACCGCAGTCGCGGGGAAACATGGGAACGGCAAGCGCTGACGCGGCTGCGGCCCGTATGCGGTGATCCAGCGGCCGCCCAAGCCCTGATGGACGTGGCGACCGATGTCACCTATGACCGCGGATTGGATCCCCACGAAGCGTTGGCGATCCGTCACATGAAACGCCGTATTGAAACGGAACGGTTACGGCCTGACCGGAGGGACACAGACGTCAAGTTGGGGCATGGCGGCCTGAGCGACATTGAGTTCACCGTGCAGATGCTGCAGCTGCGGCATGGCCACGAACGTCCGGGGGTCCGGCATCCCAATACGGTGCAGGCATTGCACGCCTTACGCGCTGAGGGACTGGTCTCGGCGGCCGATGCGCGCAACGGCGCCCGGTGTTATCATCTGTGTGCGGCAATACGGAACGCCATGAACCTGGTGTATGGCGCCGCACGCGACCACCTGCCCGACACAGAGCCGGAACAAGAGGCTGTGGCCCGTCTGGTCGGGGTAACCGAGCAGCAGGGGTCACACTGGAAGCGCTTGATGTCCGAGCTGACCCCGTTGCTGCAGGACGTCCGGCAGTGGACGGTGCGGGAACTGTATGAAGGAGTGTTACCCGAATGACCGGTACCGATATACTGATGATCCTGGCACGCGAATACCTGCTGGGATTTGCCATCGCATTCCTCATCGGAGGGATTCCGTTCGGATGGCTGCTGGCCCGTTTGTGGAAGCATGTGGACATCCGCGAGCATGGCAGCGGCAACATCGGCGCCACGAATGCCTGGCGCGTACTCGGGCCGGTTGGCGGCTCTGTAGTGTTTCTGTTGGATCTGGCCAAAGGTATCGCACCCGTTCTGCTGGCCAATCTGGAACTGGCCAATGGAGACCGTTTGTATGATCAGATGGCGGCTGGATTGGGTGCGGTGCTGGGACACAGTTACAGCCCGTACCTGGGTTTCAAAGGCGGCCGGGCCGTCGCCACAGGGCTGGGTGTCTTCGCGGCGTTCTCGCCGTTATCCGCGTTGGCCGCGTTTGTCACCTGGCTGGTGATCCTGACGGTGTGCCGGTATATCTCAGTGGCCTCGGTGCTCGGTTCTTTCGCCTTGGCGGGGTATATGTTGTTCGTGTTCCCGCCGGCTGAGGGTGGCCAACCGCTGGCCGGTTGGCTCTGCCTGCTCGGTGCGGTGTTTGTCGCCTGGAAACACCGGCCGAATTTCAAACGCCTGGCGCAGGGCACTGAACCGCGAATCCGTCTCTGGTGGTCCCGCAGAGACAGCCCGTAGGAGGCATGCGCATGCATCATTCTCATCCCTATGTCACCTGGGCGCGCATTTGTGCGGCCGCTGCCGCGTCCGGCCGGCCCGCACCGGATGAACCGCCGTCGGAATGGCCCGAACCCCCTGACAACTGGAGCGGCGCATTCGTCTCTTTTCACAGGCCGGACGGCGAACTGCGCGGATGCTGCGGCACATTCCGCAGAACGCAACCCAGTCTGGCGGATGAGATCCGGCAGAACGCCCGCACCAGCGCCTTGCGCGACCCACGGTTCCCTCCGATGAGCGAAGCAGAAGTCGAAGCGGCCGAGTGTGAGGTGTATGTACTTCAGCCCGAAGAGCCGATAAACGGTCCGGAGGCGCTGGATCCTCGCCTGTACGGTGTGATCGTACGCGATGCCATGGGACGTACGGGACTGCTGCTGCCTGATCTGGAAGGGGTAGACACCGTCGAACAGCAGATTTCCATCTGCCGCCGGAAGGCAGGCATCCGGGACAGCGAGCCCATCAGTCTGTCCCGGTTCAAAGCCCAAAAGTACCGCTGACGCCTGCCGGCACGCGGATCTGGCTAGTCGCGCAACATGCGGATACGCTCCGCGTAGTCCGTTGCCAGCCGGTGCGCTTCCTCGGGGTATTGGTGTTCCGCCAGCACCACAAACATCGGCTCGAACGAGTCCGGAAGCAGCAACACCCAGCCGCCGTCCTCATCCACTCGGATTCCATCGGTCAAATCCGCCTTGCGGTCTCGAGTCAGATCCTCTGTCAGGATACGCATCACTTTGCCCTTGGCCTCCCACGGGCAATGGACGGTCTCCCGCACGACATGCACCGGACTGACTTCCGCGGCGACGTCATTGATCGTCAGGTTCAGGCGGGTTAACAGGTCGAGCATCTTGGTAAAGGCGTACAGCGCATCGAATGTAGGTTGGAACTGAGGCAGAATGAAGCCTCCATCCCCGTCAGCCGCAAGGTAGATTGAGCCGTCACTCTGCGCGGCAGTGGCCATGAGGGAGCGTATGTCGCTGCGGGTCCGGATAACCGTTCCCCCATGAGCGGCGACCACAGCCTCCAATTGACGGGACATCGTGACCGGGGCGGCGACCCGTGCCCGGCGATGTGAACGCGACACGATGGACGCATACAGCAGCGCCAGATCCTGCTGGTTGAACACCCGTCCATCGGCGCCCACCAGTGTCATCCGTTCCCCATCGCTTTCGAACAGCACGCCCATGTCGGCGCGCAGTGTCTGTACGATGGTCTGCAGGTTCTCCACATGGGCTGCCCGCTCAGCGGCGTTCTTCGGCGACCGGTCTGGGTCGGCATACGCGTTCAAGGCGATGACATCGCAGTTCATCTTGCCCAATATGCTGGGGAAGATGGTCGCCATGCGGTGATACGCAAAGTCAACCACCACCTTATAGCGCACCTCACGGCTGCCGAACGAAGACATGTTGCGGAAGAAGTCGTGCTGGTACTGCTCGATTGCCCGTGCGGAAAACTCAATCTCGCCAACCTCTTCGGCGTCGGTGCGTGCGAAGTCCTCTCGGAAAAAGATGGACTCCACTTTCCGCTCAGCGGGCTTACTGATATACACGCCGTTTTTATCGAGGAATTCCATCAGCGTCATGCGCGGGTTCATGGGCGCGACCCGCACGTTGAGCCCACCAACCGAACCGGACGCGCGGATGTGATGCCGCACAATAGGAATCGGCATGGACCGCAAATCCAGCACCTTACAGCCTACCGACAGCAGACCGCTCATCACGGCATGTTTAATGGCGCGCGACGCGCGATGTGAGTCACGCGACATGAGCACCTGAGTGCCGCGCCCCAGATATGCACCGTAGGATGCAGCCAGTTTCGCGGCGAACTCGGGGGTTATCTCTATATTGGTTATGCCGGACACGCCCATGTTCCGGAACAGGGAGCCTTGCCATTTTTTGCCCCACACAAGACTCATCGTTACCACGGCGCCCGGCTCAATGAACTTGTCGGGCCAGATCTTGATACCGGGCCGCACCGTGCTGCTCTGCCCTAGGACGCATCCATCACCCACTACGGCGTTCTCTCGTACTACACAGTCGCACTTCACCGTCACATGACTGCATAGCACCGCTGAGGTGACATGTGCGTCGTTACCCACGTAACACGACTCCCAAATGACACTGCGTTCCACGTGCGCCTTTTCTTCAATGATCGTGTTGTCGCCCAATACCGTAAACGGACCGACCTGTGCGTTTCGCTTGATCACGCACTGACGGCCGATATAGGCAGGCGCCACCACAGATGCTTCCGGATGGATGTTGGTGCCCTCTTCCACCCAGACACCCGATCCGGTGAACGTCTCGCGCGCCTCGCTGGGCAGCATCACGCGCCCCGCAAACACATGTTCGTGCGCTTCTCGGTACTGCTCCAGCGTACCGATATCACACCAGTACTCATCTTCATCCAACACGTAACCGTAGATTGGACGTCCCTCCTCCAGCAGTTTGGGAAAGACGTCCTGACTCCAGTCATACGGCTTACCGGCTTCAATCTCGTCGAAAACCTCCGGGTCGAGTATGTACATGCCGGTATTCACTGTGTCTGTGAACACACGTCCCCAGTCGGGCTTCTCCAGAAATCGGGTAACTCGGTTGTCATCATCTGTCACCACGATTCCGAACTCCAGGGGGTTGGGGACGCGCGCCAGTACGAGTGTCGCCACTGCGCCAACTGACCGATGGAACCGCACCGCTCGATCCAACCGGACGTCGGTCAACGCATCGCCTGAGACGATGACGAAGGTGTCATCGCGCAACGATGACTCCAGCAGCTTTACAGCACCAGCGGTGCCTAAGGGCGACTCCTCAATGGAATATGTCAGACGGACACCCAGATCGCTGCCGTCGCCGAATGCACCGGATATCTCATCGGCTTTGTAATACAGCGTAGCAAATATCTCATCGTATCCTTGTCTCTGCAACAGACGGATGATATGTTCCATAATAGGCCGCCCCATCACGGGCACCATCGGTTTGGGGCGCCCGGATGTCAACGGACGCAACCGGGAGCCTTCACCACCTGCCATCACTACAGCCTTCATCAGTTCCTCCGGCATGCGAATTCAACACGTGCAGAGCCCATTACGATCCGATGGACTCAACCACGTTATACCCGTAATCGTGCTATTGGGCACATCCTGAGTGGGGGCCGGTCAGTGAAACCTCAGTGACCGAAAGCCCAATGGCGTGCGGGATGTTGCGCCCAACCGTCAGGAGGTGGTTGATGCCGACTTCAAACCGTAGAAACTCGATGGGTTGT
>CAZHSN010000191.1:0-6706 GCA_964535125.1 uncultured bacterium | reverse complement strand
GATGGCCTGGGGTTCGAGCGGTTCGAAATCTGGACGCCGGAGCGTCGACCCGGCGGCCATAATCTGGCGCTGGCGTTCGAACCGGGAGTCAACGCCTGGGTGCCGGATCAGGTGGTCGACGGCTTTAACCGACCTTGGACGGGCGCGCATTGCTGGATGGCCCGGCCGAATGACCTGCCCGCCTGGATTCAGTTGGATTGGACGGAAACGCGCCGGGTACGTGAGGTGCTGTTACAGTGTGATACCGACTTCGACCACCCCATGGAGTCGGTGCAGTGGGGCCATCCGGAGCGGGCTATGCCGTTCTGTATCCGAGACGGGCACCTCACCGCAGGCGGCTCCCGGGTGCTGGCCCGGTTCGAAGGGAACCACCAGACGCAGGTGACACTCACACTGGAGCGTCCGGTGGCGGTGCGCACGTTGCGCCTGGTGGTTACCGCCACGCACGGCGCGCCTGCAGCGCTCTTCGGTTTCAGCGTCTGGAGTTAACCTCTGACGGGCAGGCAAAAAGCCTGCCCGTCAGAGCGGATCAGTAAGCCGCGTCAGCAGGGGAAGCAGCGGTACATCTGCATGCCGGTCAACGAGCCCAGCAATGCCCACAGTCCGGACGTGACATAGTCGCCGATCACCAACCCCAAAAAGAACGGCAGGGCGTTGCGGTAGGCGGTGATCCCCCCGATTTTCATGATGACGGCCTTGGCCAGCCAGGCCAGCAGGAAGGGCAGCCACAGCCAGTACAGCGTGCCGCTGTTGGCCAGCACATATCCGGCCGGGTGGAACGGGAACCAGACGAACCGTGTACGCATCACGGAAAGAAATACCGTAAACGCCGCGCCGATGACCCCGGCGGCCACGCCGGGCAGATCGGGCGGATGCGGGTTGCGTATGTAGTTGGCGGCGGTCTGCAGCGATACCCGCCCCATCATGGTGCGCCATGGCTCCACCCGCGAGCTGTCGGCGCCGAACTGGTACCACACCGTTAGACAGGCCCAGAACCCGATGGCGATACCAGCGATTATGGCCAGCGTGATCACCAGCAGCAGCGCCCGCTGTCGCAACCGGCAGAGCCGTCCCATGGCCAGCGATTCGGCGGTGAGCGGCATGGGGGTGCAGCGCATCTCCACGCCGAACCAGTTGAACAGCCCCAGCAAAGACAGGTTCGCGGCGCTGTAGTTGATGCTGCCGGCGCCCTGTACCATCGCGTCCATGGTGTTCATGTAGGGCCCCATCGTCCATGCCGGACCGGCTTCGGCGCGGAAACGGGTGATCGTCAGCGCCAGCATCAGGTACAGCAGCAGGAAGGCGCAAGCCACCGCAGGAGACATCCCTGCGGTGATGGTAACCGTTGCCATGATCGCGAAGGTCGCGCCCAATGCGACCAGCGCCTGACGACTGCTCAGCGCCTCATCGTGCAAGGGGTCGTCCGCACGGCCGACCGCCGCGCGCAGCAGCTGCACCAGGTGTGCGCGCGCCAGCCACAGCGTCAACACCGCGATGGCCAGAAAGCCCCCCACTCCCTGCTGCGCCAGCCACGGCGGAGCGGAGATCGCCCCGGCTCCGGGCGCCCAGCCGACCGCCGCGACGAACACCCCTTCCGCTTTGGTGAACAGATAGAAGAACCAGCAGGAAAACGAAATGGGCAGCGGCAGCAAAAAACCCAGTCCGATCGCCAGCGGATAGAACGTGATCGGGAAATAACCCGCCGCGTTCCATGGCGGAGCGGTGATGTATTGCATCAGGTCGTGTGCGCGGAGTTGGATGTAGGGCATGTTGGGGAACAGGAAGTTCAGACTGTTCATCGACTCCAGCACGGCGGCGATCACAAATCCGGACCACATCGCCCGGCTGCGGAACAGCGCTCCGCGGTTTTCGGTCATCTCCAGCGGCAGTTGGGCGATGGGATAGGTCAGCCGTTCGCGTTCCATCCATTGCGGGCGCATGATCAGGCTCATCACCAGCATGTTCATCACCATCGCGAAGAGAAATGCCCCCCACAACAGGCAGGGGCCCAGCCAGGCGCTCCAGGGGATCGACGCGTTACCGCGGTAAAAGTCCTTTACCGCATGCTCATCCGGCAGCAGCCAGGCCGGCAGATACGGCAGCACCGTCTTGATCTCAGAGACGGTGTCGCGATAATGGTACGGCGCCGCGATTGTGGTGCAGAGAAACTGGATCATTCCCATGCCCGACAGCACCACAGAGACGGTAAGCATGATATAGATCGTAATCAGTTCGCCGCGGTCCAGCGCCCAGGACGCACGAATCCGCCCTGCCAGTGCATTCCATATCAGCAGCCCGATCAAACAGAGGAACGGGGGCATCATCAGCGACGTGGACGTGAGATCCGTTTGCGACACGACGTCGCCGTAGACGCCCCAAAAAATCGCCGGCGCAGACAGCACCAACCCGACCAGTACCGCACGCAATCGAATGGGATTATCGATCATACGCACCTCTCACGAATGACTGGTGTGTATTTGGGCGAGGCGCTCGGGAAATCCTGCCGACGGGATGCGGACTGACACGCGGTGTGGGCAGGGGCGAATGGCGAATCCGCCCCCGGTAAACGCGCAAACGGTGATCAGGCCGGCGTGCGCACGTCCTGAATGGCCTGTGACAACAGGGTCAACGCTTCGTCGGCCTGCTCCGCCGTCAGGATCAACGGGGGCAGCAGCCGCACGGTGTGATCGCCTGTCGCGTTGATCACCAGTCCCAACTCAAGCGCGCGGGACACCACCGCGCGGGCGATCGGCGCGTCCAGATCGAAGCCGATCATCAACCCGCGTCCGCGTACATCCGTCACGCCGTGAGCGCTGCCGTGCCAGGATCGCAGCGTCTTCAGGATCCCGTTCCCTACGGCCGCGGCGTGCGCGCAGAGCCCCTCGGCTTCGATGGTGCGGATTGTGGCCAGCGCGGCTCCGGCGACCAGCGGTCCGCCGGCGAACGTGCTGCCGTGGTCGCCCGGCTGCAGCACTTCAGCGGCGCGGGGTCCGGCCAGGCAGGCGCCGATGGGTAACCCGGAGCCCAGTCCCTTGGCTGTAGTTAGCACATCCGGCTGCACGCCCAGTTGCTGCCACAGGTACCAACTACCGGTGCGTCCGTTTCCGGTTTGCACCTCATCGAAGATCAGCAGCGCCTCCATGCGGTCGCACAAGCGCCGCGCCTCGGCGATCAGCTCGACGGGTACCGGATGCACGCCGCTTTCGCCCTGCATCGGCTCCAGTATCACCGCGCAGGTGCGCCCGGTGACGGCTTCGCGCAACTCGCCGATCTCGTTCGGATCGATCACGCGTACATCCGGTACCAATGGCTCGAAGGGGCGCTGATACTTGGGTTGAGCGGTAACAGACAGCGAGCCGAATAACCGTCCATGAAAGCCGCCGCGCAGGCAAACGATCTCCGTTTTATGTGCGGAATGCTCTTTGCCGCGTTTTCGGGCGATCTTCAGCGCGCACTCGTTCGCCTCCGCACCGCTGTTGCAGAAGAACACCCGGTTCATACCGGCGACGCGCGCCAGCTCCGCGGCCAATTCCATGACGGGCCGGGTGTAATACAGGTTGCTGACATGCAGCAGCGTGTCGGCCGCTGCGTGAATGGCCGCAGAGATGGCCGGATGTGTGTGTCCCAGCCCGCACACCGCTATGCCGGCCAGCATATCCAGATACCGGCGGTCATCGGCGTCATATAGATACACGCCCTCGCCGCGGGTGAACACCACGGGTTGACGCGCGTAGGTGTTCATCAGGCATTGCTGTTCAATCTGCTTCAGTGTGCTGAGCTGTTCCATGATCCGGGCTCCTCCTGTGCGGTTATATACCGCTGGTACATTGGGGTCTTTATTGTAACACCGGACAATGGCGCTGGGACAGGAGCAGGTACTTGGTCCAACGTGTTGGCGCCGGGCGTGTGTAACAACTGTCAGGGTGAAAAGGCTGGGGCAGGCCCTCGGTCGACGCAGTCCAGCAGTGACATGGACTCGCCATGCAGACCCGAGGTGACCGGCGCTCGCAGTCCGCGTGAATTTGATGTGACTCCCTTGGACCTCTGTGCTCCGTACAGACGGCGTTTCGGAAATTACATCCATAAGTCGCCTCTGCCTTGGCACTCTCTTGACAAATCCGTTACCCGAATACATCATGTAAATGCTTGGTTCTAATGTCGCGCAATGATTGAGGTATTCCACCATGAAATGGCGGCAAATCGCTGATACTATCCGCCAGCAGATACAGTCGGGTGATCTGGCCCCCGGCAGCCGTTTCGGCAACGAACACGAAATGGCTGCGGAGTGGGGTGTGTCCCGCGCAACCATTCACCGCTCCATGAGCGAACTGCAGCGCGAGGGGTGGGTTGCCCGCCAGCGCCGAACCGGCTCGGTCGTCGCTGACCGCAGTCAGCACAGTGTCGGTCGCATCGCGTGGCTGGTTCACTGGTCCGAAGATCGGCTGGCGATGGATCTGACGCGCGGTATTCGGGACGCCCTGCCCGAGTCGGCCGACTTGCTGTTATACGACACCCGGCGTGACGCAGAGCGCGAATCGCTGTATCTGCGCCGGTTACAGCATGAGGTTAACGGCATTCTGATTATTCCCTCGTGTGATCCGCGTAACGATAGGCTGCTCCACCGGGTGGCTCAGCAGTTTCCCATCGTATGTGTCGACCGCGTCCCGCCTTCCGTCAGTGTGGATGCCGTACTGACGGATAACCTGGGTTCCAGCATCGAAGGACTTCGGGAACTGGTCAAGCGCGGCCATCGGCGTATTGCGCACTTCACGCATGACGAACCCGCGAGTTCCGTTCGCGACCGCGAAGAAGCATGGCGCACCGTCATGACCGAAGTCGGAGTGAGTGACCTGCGACCGCTGCTGCGTGTGTTTCCCGTGATCGGCAGCCATGCGGCCACGACCAGCGCCTATCAGTACATACACGACGCACTGGTGGCCATGATGTACCGCCCGGATCCGCCGACCGCCGTGTTCTGTCTGCATGACTATATCGCCGCAGGACTGCTGGACGCGTGCGAAGTGGAGGGTATTGATGTGCCGGGTCAACTGGAGATCCTCACATTTCACGATGCGGTGCGCTTCCCTATCCAACAGCTGAACAGTATCGACCGGCTGATCCAGCAGCCGCGTCAGATCGGCAAGCTGGCGGTTGAACGGCTGTTGCAGCTGATGTCGGGCGCAGAGCCAACGGGACAGGTGCTGCGCGTGGCGGCTCGGGTGGCCCCGCACGGTCAGGCGTTCGTGCGCGAACCGCAACACACCAACGCCAGCTAGTTTTTCGGGTCAGGGGCAGGAAGCAGGCGGCCGTATGTCGAAACCGGACATACGGGCCATCTGGCCATCTGGAGGTATTCATGTATCCTGCCCCGCTTGATCCGCAGATCAGCATCGGCCGCTTGGATTCCGGCCGCTGGCTGGTTAACCTGGAACGCAACGCTCAGTCTCTCAGCAGATGCCTGATCGTACCCTTGGAGATCCATGTGGGTGTTGCGGTGCTGCGGATGGACGGGATTGGCGACGTGTTCTCGGAACCCGACTGCCGAAACCAGGGGCTGTCGCGCAGGGTGCTTGAGGAAGCCGTACGGTTGATGCGCGGCGGCAACGCGGCGGTATCAATGCTGTATGGTATTCCCAACTATTACCACAAGTTTGGGTACCAGTCCGCAGGGGCGAACCACTGTGTGGTGGTCAATGCCGCACCGCCCGCTGAACTTCCGGCTGGGTACACCAGCCGGTGCGTGGTACTGGACGATCTGCCGGCTATCCGCTCGCTGTATGACCGGCAGGCGCCGAGAGGCTGTGGGGCGCGCCGGCGCTGGCCCGATTGTCCCACCTGGCAGCTGCTGATGGACACCGCACAGGGACTACGCCCCGGTGACGCCTGTCGCGTGGTGTGTGATCCCGATGGTCACGTGCGCGGCTATGCCTGGCGCGGCAAGGGGTTCTGGCCGCTAGATCCGCTGGAGGCGCAATGGCCTGGGCTGTTCGGTATTGGAGAGGCCATTGCGGGCGACGCGGAAGGCGCCGCCGCACTCATCACCGCTTGCGGGCATTGGGCATGGGAGGAGCGGTCTGCGGATCAGACAACACCGCCGGGCAAAGCGGCCCTCAGCGTTCCGCCGGACTCGGTGGTGGGTCGACAGGCGCGTCGCATGAACAGCCTGGTCTGTTCGCAGTGGGCTGCCTGCGGCGACTCCATGGTGTGCCTGTTGGACGCCGGCCGGTTGATCCGGTCACTGCTGCCTGAACTCCAGGAGCGGGCGCGACAAACCCGATGGACACAGCCGGTTGCTGTGAGTCTGCGCACGCCCCAGGGTTCGGTTTCGCTGCGCGCCGATGCGCACGGCGTGCAGGTGGAACCGGATGAGGAGGCTGCCGATCTCACCGTTGAGTTCCCCGTCTCGACGCTGGCGACGCTGGCGATGGGGGCGTTCGAGCCAGCCGATTTGCTGGACTCCCTGCCCGAGCCGCCGCAGGGACCGGTGCGCGAACTGCTTGAAGCGCTGTTCCCGCTGCGGTACCAGCACCTGTACTTCCCGGATCGGTACTGATGTGACTGGCCCTGGAGCGTCATAACTCCAGGCGTTCCATCCAGTCACGCATCAGCGGGTCGATATGCGTGAGCGGCGGCAACGGGGGTGGAGTGAACCGCTTGCCCTGCCGCCGGGCGATCATGCGCAGGTAATGATATGGATCACGCCATG
>CAZHSN010000190.1:0-6820 GCA_964535125.1 uncultured bacterium | reverse complement strand
AGGCTGATACCACAAGAGGGGTGAGGCATGTTGTCTCACCCCTCCGCGGGACGCTGGGGCGACATGCGAAACGCCTTCCACAGGCTCATGGCATACAGTACTGTCGCCAGAGGAATGGTGACCACGTACATCAATCCATGGGTGCGCCAGACGGCATCAAGGGTATACAGCAGCGAGTACGTGATGATCGCCATCACCGGCAGGGCGAGAATAACCATCGCCCTCAGCAGCGGAATACGGGTAGTTGGCTTCTGAACCGACGAATACCATACACGATCGCCGGCCATCCGTTTCAGCGCCCACAAGGTGATGACCGATAAGGGACCTAATACCAGAGGCGCATACGGTATGGCCCGGATTGTGGAGATCGCGTACACCGCAAGGGTGACGCCGAGGATGACCTGTGCGCCTCGGGACAGGATAAACGGATGATGGAACGTGTTGGAGTTCACCCAGTAGGCCAAAACGGCCAACCACCCGGTCACCAGTGAGTAAATGGCGAACGTCATCGGGGGTTGACGATATCCACCCTGTTCCGCCCACCACGATGCCGCCCAGACCCCGTAGATCAGACCGCAACTGGACAGAAGCAGCGCGGAGTGGCCGGTCGAACGGCTATGAAGAGATGTGGAGATCCGATGCCAGCCGACGGCTACCGTGATGAGTGCGTGCCAGGCAAGCCCGCTCCAGATGATGGTGACCGGCAGCGCCATATACAGTGTCTGTACCATGACGCCCTCACAGATCCATCCGACGACAGCGCCGCACAGATACACCGCCCAAAAACCGGATGCACGCATCCGGTGCGCCAGGCTCAGCAATACCACGGCGAGTATGCAGTACACCACGAACGTGTTCCACAATGCCATGGGTGTATCCTGAGGACGCAGGCGGGCCCATGCAAGGAATTCCGAGAAGTACATCAGAATATAGGCAGTACATGCCACGCGAACGAATGTGCGTGAGCAAGCCACGAGCCGTTGGTTCATCTGGTACCCTCCGCTGAACATCATGCCAGTTCAGCATCGGGACGTGGTACACCTGCGCGGCGACATTGCGGCACAGGAACGGTTTGTTGTTTTCGATGCTGGGAGGCGGCGTAGTGCATACGCAGGCACTGTTCCATGCGCGCACGGGAGGCTATCATATCTGCAGGATCCCGGTCCTGGGCGTCACGCCCGCAGGCACGGTTCTGGCGACCGTGGAAGCCAGGCGCGGCTCGGGACATGACTATGATGACAGCGACTTGCTCTTTCGACGGAGTCAGGATGGAGGCCTGAGCTGGGAGCCGCCCCGTTTACTGGCCTCCAATCGATCGTTCGGACCGGGGCCTATGAGCAGTTGTGTGTTGGCATCCGACTGTCACCGGCACTCGGTAATCGCACTCTTCGGGCACAACTGTCAACGCGTGTTCATGTCTCGCAGCACCGACGACGGAATGTCATGGTCACCGGTGACCGAGATCACCTCGGCGTGTGAGGCCTTTCGCAAGCGATATCCCTGGCGTGTCTGCGTGGTCGGTCCGGGACATGCCACGCAGCTGCGCAGCGGTCGACTGGTGGTGCCGGTCTGGCTGTCGGATGGATCGGGCACGGAGATGGGCGCGGGACGGCTGGGCCATCGGCCATCGGCAGCGTCTGTTATCTACAGTGATGATGGCGGTGAGACGTGGTGCGCTGGCGAGATCATCTGTCGGGACGGGGAACATGTGAACGGTCATGTGGTACGCAATCCCAGTGAAACGGTTCTCTTCGAGCGGGAGGATGGCCGAGTAGTATGCAATATGCGCAATGAAAGCCCAATGCACCGGCGGCTGACGGCCGTCAGCGACCATAATCTGACCGAATGGACAGAGCTGCGCTGGGATTACTCGCTGTATGAGCCGGTGTGTATGGCTTCCATGATGCGATATCGGTGGCGAAATGCTGATACGCCCAGCAGCGTGTTGTTCTGCAACCCGTGCCCGGTGTATGACGCGCCCGACGGCGATCTGGAAGCCCGCAAATGCCTGGTGATCCGCAACAGCCAGGACGACGGACTGACATGGCCGCAACAACGGGTAATCGACAGCGGATGGGCAGGATACTCCGATCTGGCGACAGCCGCCGATGGTACGATCCTGTGCCTGTATGAGCGGGGCGTGATTGACGGCGGGTGCGACATTCGGCAGATTGCCCTGGCGCGATTCTCAATGGAATGGATAACCGATCATGAAGTATAAGCATGACTGGGATGACGCGTGCCAACGGTTAACGGCCTTGTGGCGAGGAGAACCTTTGGATCGCCCCTGTATTGGCGTCGCGTCGCCGCAACCTCCAACCGTTCAGCCGTTGACGCCGCACGATCCGGAAGCGCAGTGGCTGGATCCGGCCGTGGTTAAGTCGCTGGCGCTGCAACACATCACCGGAACGCGTTGGGGCGGGGAACTGGTTCCCTCGTACCTGTTGATGGCCGGATGGGTGTTCTGTTATGGCGCGGCCCCACACTTCGACTGCAAGACCATATGGCATGAACCGGCGCATGTGGATCTGGAGATGGATCCAGTGTGGCGTGTTGACTGGGAAGATCCGTTGATCTCCCGTTATGTCGCACTGTATCAATCGGTGTTGGCTCTGGCCGGCTGGGATGACTTCATGGTGGGACGGCCATGCCTGCTTCCGGCTTGCGATCTGCTGGTGGCTGTTTTAGGAAACGAGCGGTTTCTGACAGCGCTCATCGAACACCCGCAATGGATCGAGCGGAGTATTGATGGGATTACACGATGCCAGATCGAGGTGTACCGGAAGTTCGAGGCACTCGCTGCGGGCTGTCATGCATTTCCATGGGGAAACCCGGGCTGGATGAGTTTTTGGGGACCAGATCCGTATGTCAGTACCCAGGCCGATGTCTCGTGTATGCTGTCTCCGGAGATGTTTGACCGCTTCATTGCACCCGAGATCGAAGCACTGGGCCGTACATTCGGGCGTGTCTGGTATCACCTGGATGGCTGGCGGGCGGTGCAGCACCTGCCGCGGCTGCTGCAGATGCCGTGCGTTCGGGTGATCCAGTTCATACCTGAACCCGACCTGCCGCCGAATGGGCCGCATTGGCTCGGTCTCTATCGTACGATCCAGGAGGCAGGGCGTATTGTACATATCTCCGTGGCTCCGGAATATGTAGAGCCGTTGGTGCGGGCACTGGACCGGCATCTGCTCTGTATCGAGACGCATGCGCCTTCGGCGGACGCCGCAGATGATCTCTTGTCATGTGCCGTACAATGGGCGCGTCGGTGACGACTGACTAGTGACTGATGGTCGAGGAGGAACAAATAAGTGCTGCAAAAGGCGGTTTTCCCTGGCAAATATATACAGGGACGCGGAGCCATACAGGAGCTTCCCAAACTGGTTCGACTATTCGGCGCCAAGGGACTCGTACTGGCTTCTCCATCCGCTTGTGATCGTATACTCCCCTCCTCCGGATTGGATATGGATGCCGCCGGAGTCGAGGTCGAGCGGTTTCACGGCGAATGCTGTGAGCAGGAACTGGCCCGCGTGGCTCAATGCATCGCCAGTCTCGGCGCCGATGTACTGGTGGGTATGGGCGGCGGTAAGACGATCGATACCGCCAAAATCGCAGCCGACCGCGCCGGCATTCCGGTGATTGTGGTCCCTACGATCGCGTCTACGGATGCTCCCTGCAGCGGGTGCGCGGTGTTGTATACCGAAGACGGGGTGTTTCAAACCGTCTACTACCAGAAGACCAACCCGGCAGTGGTGCTGATGGATGTCTCGATTATCGCCAACGCGCCGCCCCGGTTTCTGGTATCCGGCATGGGTGATGCGCTGGCGACCTGGTTCGAAGCCCGTTCCTGTGAACGCACACAGTCCCTCAATGAGTGCGGCGGGTTGGGCGTCATGCTGGGCTTGCACATCGCTAAGCTTTGTTATGACACCCTGCTGACATATGGCCCGGCGGCGCGCATTGCCTGCGAAAGGCGGGTCGTCACACCGGCACTCGAACATATTATCGAGGCAAACACATTACTGAGCGGGCTTGGATTCGAGAGTGCAGGACTCGCTGCGGCGCACGCCATTCATAATGGGTTGACGGCCTTACCGCAGACGCACGCCTATTATCACGGCGAAAAGGTCGCCTTTGGCACATTGGCCGGGTTGCATATGACCGATGCCAATCCGGAAGAGATCGAAGCCGTGTATGGTTTCTGTGAGACAGTCGGCCTGCCTACGACCCTAGCGGACATCGGACTGGACGGTGCGGATCCGGGCGTTCTGCAACCCGCTGCGGATAAGACATGTGACCAGGGCCAGTCGATCTGCCACGAGGCAGGTGACATCACACCCGAACAGGTGCTGGACGCCATGTTGATGGCCGATGCCTACGGTCGGAACCGCTGCCCTTGAGGCGGCTTGAAGAGGTCATTGGGATGCAGGCGATTCGACAGGCGGCATGTCTCCTGGCGCTGTCACTGGCAGTGACGCATGCCTGTGCGTCCAATGTGATCCTGCAGATTGGCGATCTGGACGGTGACTACCGTGACTTGGCTATTCCAGCAGATTATGGCTCGTACACCCGTCAGTATGATACCGGTGTGCTGTATACGCAGGGGCGCAGTTCTGCACGCGAGCACTGGCCTTTTGTTCAACCGGGCCCCGTCGACGCGTGGGCAGGCGCCCGGCGTCACACGCATCGGATCGCCTTTCATCTGTCATCCCCCCTGCCTCGTTATGCCCGGTTAACACTGGCGTTGGTCAGCACGCACAACGTGATGCCACCGGTGCTGCAGCTGGCGCTGAATGGCCGATCGGCCCGCATACAGCTGCAACCAGGAACAGGCGACGATGCGCTGAAGCAGGCCTCTGCAGGTCGCCCGCAACAGATTGTCAGCCTGGTACCCGGTTCCGCGTTGAAGACTGGCCGTAACGAAATGGTGATCACGCTCGTTTCAGGTTCCTGGGTCTTGTATGACGCGATCCGTTTGGAGGCATTGGACGAATCCGAATCCGCTGCTTTGTCACTGACGGCAGACCCGCACCAGATTGAGCGGCTCGAACTGCAGCAGACGCCCTTTTTTGTTCGGCGCAAAGGACGCCTGCGCCAACTCATGACTCTGCGCGTATACACACCGGTGGCGCTGCAGACCATGCCGTTGACGCTCACGGCGCCTGGTCTGAGACGAAGAGCACGGCTTACCACTGACCTTACAGGGACTGCCGAGACTGCGCTCGATGTCGAACCGGTGGAAACGACCGGTGAGATGAACGTCGTTGTGTCCACGGCGGGCCGAACCTATACGGCCCGATGCCCTGTCACCCCATCGCGACGCTGGACGATCTACCTGCTGGCAAGCGCTCATGTGGATGTCGGCTACACCGACTGGCAACCGCGGGTGATTGACGGGCATAACCGAAACACACGGCTGGCGATCGATCTGGCGTCCCGGTATCCCCACTTTATATGGAATACAGAAGTCGGTTGGGTCACGGAAAACGCCCTCAATTCGTTGGAGGCCGCTGACAGAGAGCGTTTGGGCTCATTGGCGCGTCAGGGACGTATCGGCGCCCCTGCACTTTATGGCAACATGCTCACAGGGCTCTGTTCACATGAAGAACTGATCCGTGCTTTGGGTTTGGCATATGGGATTTCAGAATCGCATGATATTCCGTTTGACTTCGCGATGAGTACCGATGTGCCCAGCCATGTTGCAACGCTGCCCAGCGTGCTGGCGGGCAGCGGCATCCGCTACTTTGCAGCCGGCTTGAATTTGTATCGGGCTAGTGGTTTCGACAAGCTGTTCAACCATTCGCCCTTCTATTGGCAGGGGCTGGACGGCGCCAGAGTACTCACCTGGCTTGCACCCGGATATGCTGCCGCATCGGGTCTGGGGCTGGATCAAGGCATGGAACAGGCGGCAGGACGGATCCGGCAGTTCGCAGCTGGCTATGACCGTCCGGACTATCCTTATGACGCCATTCTGGCGTTCGGCGCATATGGTGACAATGCCTCCCTGTCTGAATCGCTGCCTCGGTCCGTGGATGAATGGAACCGGCGGTACGTGTACCCGAAATTGGTGTTCTGCCGAGGACCGGAGTTTTTCCAACATATTGAACGGCAGGCAGGCGACCGCATCCCCGTGATCAGCGGATGTGGAGGCGTCTACTGGGAAGATGGCGCGGCATCAACGGCACACGAAGTGTCCATGGTGCGCCAGGCAAAAGAGATGCTTCTGCAGGCAGAAGCGCTGTTCGCGTATTGCTGGTGGACAGGCAGGGCCGATTGGCCTGCCCGCCGCTTCCGCGAAGCGTGGAGGCAGATCGTGTTGTTTGATGAGCACACATGGGGGGCGGCCGGCAGCATAACCGATCCGTACGGCGAACAAACACGGAAACAATGGGCCTACAAGCGTCTGTTTGCGGTATGTGCGCTTACTCAAGCCCGGGCGTTATGGTATGACGCGAAGCAGGCAGCCGGTCTGCAGTCTGCCCCATTGTCGTCTAGCTCCAGCACAGGGAACAGGCAGAGTTTGTCGGTCAATACTCCGGCAACGGTGGAAAGCCGGCATTACCGGCTGACAGTCGACCCTGCCATACCCGCAGTGACATCGCTCTATGATAAAGAACTGCAGCGTGAGCTGCTGGATAACACGGCGCCTTGGCCGCTGAATACCTATATCTATGTGGAAGGACAAGGTGCATCTCTGCATACCCGCGACGCGAACGTGGTTCAGGTGCATGGATGGGTGGTGAAGAAAGACGACTACTCCGAACTCACCATAGAGGCTCTCGATGCCCATGGCGCACGATTGACCTCCACTTATCGATTG
>CAZHSN010000189.1:0-6875 GCA_964535125.1 uncultured bacterium | reverse complement strand
CATCAGCAGCAGTTTGCATCCCACCGCAAACGCGATATTTTGACCGATCACCGTGCGTAACGCGCGCGCCAGGGAGATAAGCGGCGTGAGCGGGGTGAGTCCCTGGCGCATCAACACCACGTCACCCGCTTCAATGGCCAGATCTGTGCCATTGGCTCCCATCGCGACCCCGACATCCGCAGCCTGGAGCGCCGGGGCATCATTGATACCGTCCCCCGCCATCATCACCAGCCCCCCTTGGTCGCGCAGCGCCACCACGGCCCGCCATTTGTCATCGGGCATCATACCGCCCGTCCACGCGTCTGCACCAACGGCTTGCGCCACGCGCGCGGTCGTCTCGGCATCGTCACCAGACAACAAGGTAAGCCGCAACCCCATGGACCGCAGGGACTCGAGCGCCGTTGGGGAGTCGGGGCGGAGCCTGTCGACGAATTCCAGCCGGCCCACAGGAGTGCCGTCTATACGCACTGTGACACGAGCCGCCTGTTGATGCGCATCGTTCTGGTCGCCGCGTCCCACGGTTACCATCCGTCCATCCACCTGCGCTGACACACCCACTCCCGGATGCACCTGAGGATTTCGGGACTCGGGGATCACCCACTCCATTTGGCGGCAGTACTCCCGAAGGGCGACGGCAATGGGGTGTTCACTGCCGGCCTCTGCGGCGGCGGCCATCGGAATCCACGCGCTTTCGGGCACACTGGCCATTGAAGTGACCTGAGATACACGCAGCTTACCCTCTGTAATCGTACCGGTCTTGTCAAGAACCAGGTGCGTGACCCGCGCGAGCGACTCCAGGATGTCGCCGCTCTTTACCAGGGCGCCCATCCTGGCGGCGGCTCCCAATGCGGCCACCAGTGCAGCCGGGCCAGCCAGCACCAATGCACAGGGACAGGCGATCAGCAGCATCGCCAGGGCGCGTGGTCCCCACACGTGCCAATCACCGGTCACCAGCGACGGGACAACCCCCAACAGCACCGCCCCAGCCACCACCAGAGGCGTGTATACGCCGGCGAACCGATCAAGCGGCTGCTGGATCGGAGTCCGTGACTCCTGGGCGTCCTCCATCAAGCGCACCATGCGCGCCGCCAGTGATTCGGAGGCATCCACGGTACTGGCGACATCCAGACCGCCGGACAGGTTGATCGCACCGGCATACACATGCGCGCCCGGCTCCACCGGAATGGGAAGCGACTCACCCGTGATGGATGCCATGTCCACTTCGGAGAGACCGGCTACCACCACGCCATCCACCGGCACACGCGCCCCGCTCCGCACACGCACCACATCGCCCGGACGGAGCACATCCAGAGCCTGCTCAACCTCTTGACCGTCACGTATGACTGTGGCTGTTTCGGGGACCGCGCGCAATAACTGCCGAAGTGACGAACGACCACGATCGGAAGCGATCTGCTGCAGCCGGTTGCCGACTTGGAACAACACGACCACCGCCGCGGCTTCACCCCACTCACCTAACGCCACCGCACCGGTCACGGCGACACTCATTAGTACGTTCATATCCGAGTGACGCTGCCGCAACGCCTGCCAGGCCATCAACGCGACGCGCGATCCCGCCGATGCTATCACCAACGCATACACAACCGCCGACCACACCGGTTCCCCGTATCGGGCCAGCGTCCAAGCCAGTGCGTATAGCAGTATGGACACGCCAATCGCGGCGAAGTGACGCCAGTTCCACCGCTCTACATGCGACGGGTCGGTCAACCGGTAACCCGCACGCCGTGCAGCGCGTTGCAGATGAGATTCGGGTAAGGAAGCATCCACCGTGCCGCGCATCAAACCGGTGCCGTAGTCCACCCGACAGGCGCTGACACCCGGAACCTGACGCAGCGCCGACTCAAGGGTTCGAGCGCACTCCGGACAGTCCATGCCATCCACACCCATGCGGACCACACGCAGCGTTACGGTCTCGGTGACAGAAGCCGTTGAACCACTCGTGGTTGACTGGCTCATCGCCAGACCTCCCGCACATGATCCAGGCAGAGCCTCACGAGTTCCGACACGTGTTCATCATTCAGGCTGTAATACACCTTTTGCCCGCTGCGCTGGGGGGCGATCAGGCGCTGCAGCCGCAGCGACCGCAGCTGATGAGACACAGCGCTCTCACTGACCGCACAGCGCGCCACCAGGTCGTTCACGCACAACGGACCGTCCATGAGTGCTATCAACAGCCGCAGCCGCGTGGTATCACCCAGCGCGCTGAACAGGTCTGCCATGTCAATCAACTCAGCGTCGTCTATTTCGGTTGCCGCGGCCGGAGGTTCCTGATCTGGCCTGTCTGTCACGTTCATCTGCCTGCCCCCATTAGAGCAATATATGAGCATCTGTTCATATATTTCTCTAATGGGATGAGTTCGTCAATGCTCTGGGGTCCGTATTAACACCTGTATTCCCGATGTAACCGGCCCGGCTGCCGGTTTGTCTGCGGTCAGTCAGTCGGTTCACAAGCCAGCACATAGATCATCCGTGCGTAGATGGCAACCAGCTTGCGCAACGAGTCGATCGCCAGGCGCTCGTCTGCCTGGTGCACCGGTCCGTCGCCGTCAAAACAGCTCCCCACCGACACAAGACCGGGCGCGACGCGGGCATAGGTGCCTCCGCCGATCACCTTCGGATCAGCGTGATCACCGGTTTCCTCGCGATAGACGCGCAGCAGCGCTTGTACTCCGGCATCATCGGCTGGAACGTAGTGCGGCGCCTGACCGCCGAAACGTTCTGCTCTCATGTTCCACTGGCCCACCGTCGAAGCGACTGAAGGCAGCAGATCATCTTCTGACCAACTGACCGGATAACGGATGTTCATCTCTATCTGCAGACCATCCCCGCCATACCTGAGTGTGCCCAGGTTGCTCACCAGTCCGCCGGAGACATCATCGCTTCCGGCGATCCCCAACGCGTGACCGTGGATATCCAGCGCCAACGCATGCGCGCCAAACATCCACGGATTCGCAAGGCCGTAGCCCAGCCGCAGCAACACACTCAACAGCCTGCCAGCGGCGTTTACCCCCTCGGCAGGTGTTGAGCCATGCGCCGACTTGCCCAGAACCGTCAGCCGGGTTCCGTTACCGGTGGCGTCGGCGGTGTAGTCGCCCTCTTCCAGTCCCTCGGCCGCGGCGGCCTCAATGACCTTCGGCAGCTCGGATGTAAGCCAGGCGGTCGCGCTGGAGGGAACCATATTGGGGCGTTCGCCGGCTTCAATGCGCAGATCTGCTGATGTCGCCGGTGCGGTGAGCCGCACGTTGAGGATCCCCTTTTCACCATGAACCAGAGGCCATGCCGCGTCTGGACTAAAGCCGATCACCGGATGTTCATCCACATGGGTCAGATAATGGTTCATACACGCCCAACCGGACTCCTCATCAGCGCCGACCACGAGCCGCACGCGCCGGCGAAAAGAGACGTCCAGATCGCACAGCGCCCACAACGCGTACAACGCCGCTATAGTAGCGCCCTTGTTGTCGACAGTACCCCGCCCGTAGATATAGCCATCCAGCACCTCCGCGCCGAAAGGATCTACAGACCACCCCTCTCCGGCGGGCACCACATCCACGTGTGTCAACACACCGCACACATCTTCGCCGGCACCGGCCTCGGCGTGCAGGGCATACCCTTCATACAGAGTTACCGGCAAACCCGCTCGATCGGCACATTGCTGGTAGATATCCAATGCACGGGCGATCGGTTCACCAAACGGAGCCCCCGGCATCGGGTCGGAGCGCAGGCTCGGTACGCGTACCAGCTCCCTCAGATCGGCGACACACGCATCCAGATGGGTATCAATCCACGCCTCCAGGCGTTCGCGCTGGTGTTGGTTCATGACTCTGTGTTTTCCTCCTGACACTTGGCCGGCTCGGGCTCTCCCGACTGGCGCCGCAGTTGGTTCAGCCGTTCGGCAATACGCCGCTCGTAGCCGCTCTCCACTGGCTGGTAATACGGAGTCTGCCACGCACCATCAGGCAGATACCGCTGTGCGACCCAGTGCCCGGGGTAGTCATGCGGGTACTGGTACCCCACGCCATGTCCCAGGTCAGCCGCCCCACGGTAACCGGTACCCCGCAGCGAAGGCGGTACCGGCCGTTCGGGTTGACGGTCCAGGTCGGCTATCGCCGCGTCGATAGCCAGGTAGCTGGCGTTGCTCTTGGGCGCACAGGCCAGATACGTCACACCCTGAGCCAGGATGATCCGGGCCTCCGGCATTCCCACAAATTGAACCGCATGCAGCACATTGGTCGCCACCGTGAGCGCCATCGGATCGGCGTTACCGATGTCCTCGCTGGCCAGTATCAACATCCTGCGGGCGATAAACCGCGGATCCTCACCGGCCCGCAACATGCGGGCCAAGTAATGTAACGCGGCGTCGGGGTCAGAACCCCGCATGGACTTGATAAACGCTGATGCGGTGTCATAATGCTGATCACCGGTGCGGTCATACCGCGTCGCTTTCTGCTGCAGCACACGTTCCAGAGAGGATAGCGTCACGACGCGCACACCGGACGTATCGGGCGGCGTGGTCAGCACGGCGTTCTCCAGCGTATTCAGTAATGTGCGCGCATCTCCTCCGCACATCCGCACCAGCCAGGCCCGTTCCTCGTCTCCTAACTGCACCTGCATGGCGCCCAGCCCCCGTTGAGCGTCCCGAAGAGCCGAATCCATTATCCGTCTAAGGTCGTCCTCACCCAGTGGTTCCAGTCGTACAACACGGGCGCGGCTCAGCAGCGGTGATGTGATGGCGAAGTACGGGTTTTCGGTGGTAGCCCCGAGCAGGATCATCGTGCCATCCTCGACATGCGGGAGAAACGCGTCCTGCTGTGTGCGAGAGAACCGATGGATCTCATCAATAAAGACAATCGTGCGCCGACCATACAACGCACGCATCTCCCGGGCGTGTTTCACGGCAGCACGGACATCAGCGACACCGCTGGTGACTGCCGAGTACTCCAGGAATGAGCACTGAGTATGCGCCGCGATGATACGCGCCAGCGTCGACTTACCGCAGCCGGGCGGCCCCCACAGGATCATGGATGTAATCTGATCTGACGCCACCATGGAGCGGATGACACCCATATCCCCCAGCAGGCCGACATGCCCCACCAGTTCATCCAGTGTGCGGGGACGCATGCGGGCAGCCAGCGGTGCGGATGGATCGACTCCGGAGGCGTTTTGTGCGGCGTCAAACAGGCTCATGGATTGATGGTACCACCAGCACGCGTGAAGGACGCCGCCACAGGCGACGTCCTTCATGCGTGTGAAATGCCCTGGGATCAGAATGCAAGCGACCGGGACAGCTGCAACGGGAACTTGTCTGCGACGGATATGGATATGCCCAGTATGTCGACACCGGCAGCCAGGCCGTTGCGCGTGCCGTACCCGCAGCGAACAGCCCAGCCTTTACCCAGGCGCTGCTCCACACCGGTGCGCAATTCTCCCTGCCCTGTCGCATTACTGATGTCGACCCAGTCGACAGCGAAGAGTGTCTTTCCGCGTTCATACGCCGCGCCTGCACTGGCGTTCCGCTTCATTGGGCGGAGCTCCATTGTGGGGCCTGCGGTACGATCCGCAGCAAATCGTTGAGTGGCGGCGAACTTGATATTCGGTTCCAGCAGGTTCTCCACTGTGAACGCATACCGCCAAGGGCCATGTGGATCAGGCTGGAACAAAAAGCCCACATCAACCGACACACCGCTTTTGGAAAGGTAGTCGGATCCGTTCATCTCTGCGGCGCGTTTTCCCGCATTGCTCCCGGCCAGTTCACTCTCATCGGCATAGTAGTGCGTGTAGAACGCACGCAGGATCCGCACGCGTCCGCCAACCGCCAGGTCACCCTGACCGCTCTGTGTGCGGAAGGCGCCTGTCACATCGGGAGCGCTCATCACGACGATACCAATGGCGTCCGTTTTGGCTCCGGCGAGCGACGCGCTGCGGCCGGTCGCCCAGTCCTGTACGGTCCGGTTCATGTACAGGCGGACATCACCGGTCACGCCGCCGGTCACAGCCAGTCCCGGGGCTGCGAGACCCCCATCGACAGAGACCAGCGCTTTGACCTGATCCTTTTCTGCAAAGGTACGGATCACCCGCGCAATGTCATTGATGTCAAACGCACCCTTGTTACCTGACACATACACATCCTGCAGTTGACGCAGGCTGATGTTCGTCAGTGAGATATTGATATTGCCAACGGTCGGGGTAGCTTTAGGCACATACGCCACAGCAGCCGGGTTCATGTGCATCTGGTTTTCCGGCCGTGTCGAGACGGCCAGTCCGGCGCCCGCCATTCCCCGGGTTCTGGAACCTCCAATGGACAAATCAACCGCTTGGGTAACGGCGCAGCTCAACAGCAACACCGTACTCAGCAATACGCATCTGGATCTCATCTTATCTATCTCCATTCTCCATCATGTGAACTACAGTGTCAGGGTGCCTGTGCCCAAACCGAATGTAAACTCAACCGCTGTCCCTACGGGAAGCGCAGGTGTGGAGGACACGTCGCCAACCAACTGGCCGCTTGCGGTGTTCGGCTCAATCCGGTTGCTGATGACCCGAGGCAATTGAACAACATCAGCGCCGCTCCAGGTGGCCAGCAGCCCGCCATAAGCGTTCGCCTGTACGGTATATTGATTAGTCCCGGGTACCCGCACCAAAGTCAGCACGCCAAGATCTCTGTCAGCCAGCGCCACATCAGCGGATAGATCCTGGATTGTGACGTTCCGTGTCCGGAATGCTATCTTGATCGTATCCGGCAGTACCGTCCCGTTGACGGTCACGCGGGTCACAATCTGATGCATGTCCCATCGGCGAGGGGTTCCAGTAATCCGTTGCTCCAGGTCGTTGAACGTCCCGTTCAGCAAAATGCGCAC
>CAZHSN010000188.1:0-6885 GCA_964535125.1 uncultured bacterium | reverse complement strand
GCGGCATCGGTCGAGTCGACGATCTGATCGAAGCTCAACGCCGCCTTGCCTTGACTGAACCCCAGCTTGGTGGTGGTGACCTCCTTGGCTGTGGTTCCGGTCTCCGTGTTTGTCCAGTTCATGCCGGCTGTAACACCCTTGATCGGCGTCATCGCCAGCGCCAGGTTACGCACGTTATTGTCAGCGCCGTTCAGCGTACCCTCGGACATGTTAAACTGTGCCGACATCAGTTGGTTCGGCGTGAACCCGATGGCGAATGTCCGAGCCAGGATATCCTTGCCCGGTTCCATCGACTGCATATACCCCAGCGAGGTCTTAATCGCGGCGGACGGCGTCAACGCCAGCGTCATGTATCGGGACCCAGTGCCCTTGCCCTCAACGGATCCGCTCTTGTACCCCATCGCCGCGCTCATGGCGCTGCTGGGGTTGAACTTCAACTCCGTGCTGAACTGATCGGTGTCCGCCTTCGCACCCCAAGCGCCCGCTCCAGCGAACTGCTGGCCGGTGTGCAGCACCGAGGTGGTCCACTCAGTGGTCTTGTTGCTGGCCTTGGTGTCGAACTTGAACCCCATCCGCTCGCTGGACTTGGCGTCCTGCGCGCCCGTCACGTCGGTAGCAAACGCACCGCTCATGGCCAGGCCTTTGCCTTGGTCCACACTGCCGGAGAACCCGAGCAGGGTATTCGCGCTCTTCTTGCGGTCGGCGGATGGCGTGTACGCGCCGATCATGTTGAGCTTTGTTCCACCCTGACTGATGAGCGGCGTATCCACCGCGACCGTGCCTACCGCCTGTGCGGTGGCCTTCTGCGCGCCGGGCGCCAGATCATATTGAACCTCGATCTGTGCTCGGCTGCTGACCGGGGCCAGAAACGTGATCGCACCCAGCGCGTAGTCGATCTGGTAATCGAAACCGCGCCGGTACACCAGTCCGTCTACGCGGACCTGCTCAGACTGCTCCTTGACGTTGCGCCACTCCAGCGTATAGGGTCCCTGGCTGTTCTTACCTGCCAGCACCTGCCGCTGTGCCCCGCCTCCGTCTGTCGTCTGCACAGAGAACTGCACTTGTGGGACGGGAGCAGGCGAAGTCTGCGCGAACACGCCGGACGCCGTGAACACAGCGACCGCAGCCGGTATCGTCAGTTTTTTTAGCGTGTTGAATTGCATATCCTTGCCCCCGCAGGTGTCATTTGGTAACACCTGCTATCTCATTAGACGAGACGGCGTTCGTCATGATACGCGTTTGTCCACGGGTTTTTCCACTAATGCCATGAAAATCACCAGTCCGGACTTCTGATCCACAATCGTAAACAGGAACGGGCGGTCAAACCGCAGCACGCGTGGGACTTGCACCGACGTCAGCTCGACCGCAATACCGGTAGCGGCTGCCGCTTTTGCCCCCTCTTCATCCATTTCGACCACCGCGCGATGGACCACCTGAGTCACCACCAGCCGCTGTTTGGCGATGCCGCTGAAGTCTGCAGAGGACGCTTGGAAAGCATGCGTCACCCCCATTTGCTGTAGTGGCTCAACCAGTGACTTATGCATGTCCAGCTTCAGTCGAGGCACTACCAGCTGACACTGCTGCAGCCCCCCCGCTTGCAGCAGCTGACGCCATCGCTCGGGCGTCAAGTCTTTGACATATTCGTTCAACCCGACGCCCTCTTTGGGAAGCACGAGAACCGCCGCAAACTCCCCTGTTTTGGCCGAGGCGTCTTTCGCCGGTTTCCCCAGCGGCAGCGTCAACGCCGTCACACCCTCGACTTCCGCTACGCGACACCGTCTCTGGTCATGCATGAAGGGAACCGTCATCGGCTCGCCGCTGGATGGCCGCCAGAGCCCATCCGCCGTTGCGGCCTTGTCAAACGGTTGCTGCCAGATGCCCTTAAAGAACACGGCGTTCATCAGTACGGCTACGGTATCCTGTCCCAGGCTGTCCAACAGTTTATCTATCATCTGCCGGGTGGCGCGCTTCGCCCAGGCGTTGATCGCGGCAACATCCGCTTGTGTATTGCCGGACAAGTTCTCGACAGCGGCCTGGAACTGCCGCTTCGCACCATTCACCCACTTCTTTTCTGCTTTGATATCGGTGCGGAGCCAAAGCGAATTGGCCGTGCTCAACGCAATGTCGCTGGAGTCGCGCTGCAGGGGAATCAGCAGATCCTGAGGGACATCCTTGTCCCCAAGCCCTTGAACCTGACGCAGTTGCTTAGCGGTTTCGCCTCCGGCGCCTGTGGTCAGCATCCCCAGCGCCGCGCCGATACTTGGCGGAGACAATACCGTATTGGAGTGTCCTGTGACGTGTAAAGTCGCTGCCAGTCGGAACCCCATGGCGTTTGATCGGTCAGCAGATCGAGTGGAGAGTGGATCGGAGGGACTGGATCCGGTCTGGGTGTTGCTTGAACCACTCATCCTGTTGCCGCTACCCCACTGGTTCAACGTAGTGCCGCTGGATGTGTTTCCCGTACCAAGCCCGCCGCATCCCGCCAGCGTGATAAGCACGGCGGCGGCCGTCGCGAGCAGAGCAGACGCGGTTCGTTTCATGTGGCGGCACCTCACGGACCGAAGGCATACAGTAATCCCGTATACCATCCGTATTATATCCGTTGATAAGACGTTTTGGCGGTTATAATCGTATCAGTAGACAAGAGCCTATCGCCTGATCTGTCTGGAGGCATCACCGGATGAAAGTGCTGACCGTCTTATCTCTTTTGGCAGCTGTCGCTGCGGCCGTATACGCCACCCCACAGGAACAGGTGGAAGCGGCGGTGCGTGCGTTTCGTCAGGGTTCAGCCGACGACGCGATCACACTTCTGCGTGAAGTCCGTGAAACGCACCCCGGTAACGTGGCGGCTATACAATGGCTGGGGTATATCCTGCTGCGAAAGGACCGTCCCGAGGAGGCCGCCGCCGTGCTGAAGGACCTGGTGGAGGCGACTCCGGCAGATCCCCAAGCATGGAACAACTACGGCTCGGCCTTGAACCGCAGCGGGCAAAAAGAGGCGGCGATCACCGCATACAGAAAAGCGGTGGAAATCAAACCCACATACGGTGACGCGCTGTTCAGTCTGGGTGTGGTGCTGCTGGAGACCGGCGAAACGAAACAGGCAGCCCAGGCGTTACAGGCCGCCGTTAAGGCGAACCCGAAAGACGCGCAGGCTTACGGCAACCTCGCTACCGCGTTGATCCGGATGGGTGATACCGCGGGTGCGGTGAAGGCAGCCAACACCGCGGTGACACTGCGCCCGAAAGACGCCAGCCTGTTAGCGAACCAGGGAGTGGTGTTGCACAGCGCCAAGCAATACCAGGCCTCCGCCGCCGCCTGCGAGAAGGCGTTGGCGATCCAGCCCGAGAACGTACTCGCGCTCACGACGGCCGGATTGGCCTATTCCGCGTTGAACCAGAACGGTAAGGCGATCGACTTCCTGGCGCGCGCCAGCCGACTGGAGCCTGACAACTACGATACACAGCTGAACCTGGCGGCCGTGAGTGTCAGAGCCGGGCAGTTCAAGACGGCCCGCACCGCGGCCGGACGAGCGGCGGAGTTGAAACCGGACAGTCTGGAAGCCCGCCGCACGCTGGCGTTCACCCTGTTGAAATCCGGTGAAAACGCCGAAGCGCTCGCCTTGTACCGTCAGATACTGGATCGCAACCCCAACGATCAGGAAGCGCTATGGCAGTGCGGCTATCTGGAGCAGCTGCAGGGATCAGTGGACCGTGCGGTGGAAGCATGGACCATGCTGGTCGACTTGAACCCGCGGCACATCCGAGCCCGTCAGGCGCTGGGCGCTATGGCGTTGCGGCGCGACAACAACGACGAAGCCGTCAAGCAGTATCAGGCGGTGCTGCAGATCGAACCGAACAACGCCGAAGCGCTCAACGGTTTGGGTGTGGCATACGAGCGTCTGAACCGACTGGCCGACGCCGCTGCCGTGTATCAGAAGGCGATCGCGGCCAATCCCAAGTTCGCACTGCCGTACAACAACCTGGGGGTGGTCCGCGAGCGGCAGGGACGCCGCGATGAGGCGCTGACGCTGTACCGGAAGGCGTTACAGGTCGATCCGAACTACCGCGACGCCCGTTTGAACTTGAACCGATTCAGCGAATCAGGACGTTAAGCGGTGTCCATCCGCACCGCGGCGATCATCGCGAATGTCGCCAGGGAAGACGCGCTGCAGCTGACGGGGGATACGGCCAGACGGTTCGCTGTCGCCGGCATTACCGTGCGGCTTCCCGCCGAACTGGCGGCATGGCACAACACCGCACCATCCGCACGTGAGGAACTGGAACAGGTCGACCTGATCGTGTCCATCGGGGGTGACGGCACCATGTTGCGCGCTTGTCAGCTCGCGGCGCCCTGTCAGGTGCCCGTGCTGGGCGTACGTATGGGCCGTTTCGGTTTCATCACACAGGTTGCGCCCTCTGAACTGCCTCAGGCGCTGGATCGGGTATTGCAAGAAGACTGCGGCATGGAGTCCAGGCTCATGGCGGCATGCACGGTAACCCGCGATGACGTATGTGTGTACCGTTCACTGGCGGTCAACGACGTGGTGATCAGCCGTGGCCCTATCGCTCGCATGCTGCATATCGGCACACGCATTGATGGAAAACCGCTGGCGACTTACAGCGCCGACGGTGTCGTGGTCGCGACGCCGACCGGGTCGACCGCCTACTCTCTGTCGGCTGGCGGCGCGTTGGTCGATCCCTGCTGTGAGGTGCTCCTGCTGACTCCGGTCTGCGCTCACACGCTCAGCGCACGGCCGATTATCATCCCTGCCCATCGTCGCGTGCAGATCACGGCCGATGCCGCCGGGGACGCCATGTTGTTGCAGATTGACGGGTGGACTACCTGGCAGATCACATCCGATGACGTCGTCACCGTCGAGCGCGCCGCAGAACGCGCCAACATCATCTCGTTCGACGCCGACGAGTTCTACACCAAGCTCCAGACACGCCTGCTCTGGGGTGAACGGGTGAACCCTTGAGATGCTCCGCTCACTGACGATTGAGCAGTTCGCCATTATTGAGCGACTGGAGTTGACCTTCGCCGATGGCCTGACGGTGCTTACCGGCGAAACCGGCGCAGGAAAATCCATTCTTCTGGGTGCGCTCAACCTCGCGCTGGGCGAACGGTCGGATCCCACCATGGTGCGTATGGGTGCGGAGCGCGCACGGATTACCGCTGTCTTTGAAGTGTCGGAGGCGGGGCGGTTGCACGGCCAGCTGGACGCCCTGGAAGCGGCGCCCGAGGACGGCACGCTGTATCTCTCTCGCGAGTTGCTGGCCAATGGACGCAGCCAGGCGCGCATCAACGGCAGACCTGTGCCGGTTTCGGTGCTGAAACAGGCCGGCGATCTGCTGGTTGATCTGCATGGTCAGCATGAACACCAGAGCCTGTTCCGCCCAGAGGAACAGTTGAATCTGATCGATGAGCGCGGCGGCACGGCAGCGGCGCATCTGCTGCAGCAGATCAATGACGCCTGGATGCGGCGCGAAACGGCTATACACACATATCAGGAATTGAAGGCGTCATCAGAAGAGCGCGAGCGGCTGCGCGACCTGTACCAGTACCAGGTTCAGGAGATTGACGCGGCCCGCCTGGTTCCGGGAGAGGAAGAACTGCTGGACCAGGAATACCGTCGCCTCATGCACGCGGAACGGCTGCATGAACTCACCGGGCTGGCATACGAACGCCTGTCTGCTGGCGAGTACGCATGCCTGGACACCCTCGCCCAGGCGCAGCGCGCATTGGAAGAAGCCGCCGGATTTGACGCCCAGCTGCAGCCATGTGTCGACGCCCTCGAAGCCGCCGCGATCGCCCTGCAAGAGACCGCACGGGACGCCCGAAGCTACCGGGATGGTATCGACTTTACGCCGGAGCGTCTGCCCGAAGTGACGTCTCGACTGGACCTGATCAAGTCGCTCTCGCGCAAATACGGCGCGGGCATTCCGGCGATCCTGGAGAACCGCGACCGCATAGCCGCACTCTTGAGCCAAAATGACCAGAATGACCAGCAGATGGAGACGCTGCAAGGTGACATAGGCCTGCTGGATCGGGAGTTGGCCCAGGCAGCCGACGCTCTGAGCACCATACGGCGTGAAACCGCACAGGCTTTGGCGCAGCAGATCACCGACGCATTGCGCGGACTGGCGCTGGACCGGGCGCAGGTCGTCATCGAAGTGACTCCGGCGCCCCTCTCCCGGTCTGGCGCGGACGCGGTGCAGTTCCTCTTTAGCGCCAATCCGACTGAGCCGGTCAGACCGCTGAACCGCGTGGCGTCGGGAGGGGAACTGTCACGGGTTATGCTGGCCATCAAAACCGCGGCGGCACGGGCCAGCGCGGTGCCAACGCTGGTGTTCGATGAGGTCGACGCCGGCATCGGTGGTGAGACCGCCCACGCAGTGGCGAACCGATTGCGCCAACTGGCCGACAACCGTCAGGTAATCTGTATTACACATCTGCCTCAACTGGCCGCCCCAGCCGACAGCCACGTGGCTATCGAAAAGGTCGATGAGCCGGATGGCCGCACAGTCACCCGGGTGCGCCAATTGGACCGCGACGGCCGGGTCGCCGAACTGGCGCGAATGCTGGGAGGCGGCCCGGCAGCCCTGGCGCATGCAGCCAGTCTGCTGGACGGATCCCAATCCGCCGGTTAGCCGTTTTCGGCTTCCAGCAGCGTGCTCACAGCGCCCAGTTCCTCGGCCGTCAGTGCGGCGGACATGCGCGATCGGCTGACTGGTGTGATCGGCACGCCGCGTGCAGCCAGTATGATCCGTGCGGTGGTGGAATACCCCGTATGCGCGGCGACGTTCAACCGGGTGAGCGTCTCCGACAGGGCGCGGGCCGCCTCCATGTCCCCTGCAGCGTAGACATCGCACAATCGCTTGA
>CAZHSN010000187.1:0-7048 GCA_964535125.1 uncultured bacterium | reverse complement strand
CAGCGCCGGACGGTCGATGCCTACGCTTCTTTTATCACATGCCTGCGCCACACATGAGGCGCCAGCCATGTGTCCAACTCCGGATGCAGCATCGGTTCATGCGTGCGGTACCATTGCCGCAGCGCAGACCAAGCGGAATGATTGGCATCACCGTCACCTCGCTGACGTGTCTCCAGCACCTCCGCCTGCAGGCCGGTTAGCGACACATGCGCCAGCAATAACTGCCATGAACGGGTACGGCACACGTCAGCCTCGCCGCACAGCAACTGTGACTGCGCCAAATCAGCCATCGGAGCATTGATCTGGGCAATGCGTTCCGTCAGTCCTGTATAGTCCGCCTCCCGCTCACCGCGCAGCGCCTGCGGGCAGAACGCTTCAGTCAGGTTGTTTAACCATGTCAAGACCGATCCCCAGGCTGTTCCATAGCAAGCCCTCAAGTAGTCCTCAGCCAGCACGTCGAACGGCTGATCGCTCCAGGGGGTTTCACTCAACATCGCCATCGGAAGGCCAGTGGGATAAAAGCTTCGCTGCACCTGGCAACTGATCAGGCCATTGATCCCCAGCCTGGGCAGGGCCTTCATATCATCGTGCAGAACCTTGGCGATCTGCATGTAGCCCGGGTCGTGATAATGATCCCACATCAGGTGGTAGTCGAAGTCGAAGCTGTCCCCATCGAAAGCCTTCCGCCAGCCGGCCAACAACGCCAGATTGGTGTCCACTCCACGCGGGAACTGCAGTTTATTGAGTTCGAAGGGCGGGATGTCGGCCTGCGGCAACACGCTCGGATAGGGCGACGAATAGGATCGCGTGATCGGCGCAAACATCAGCACCAGCCGTTCGGGATCGTCGAACCGCTCCTGCACAGGCGGCCACAGCAGGTCGACATAGATCAGAAACACCAGCCGGGTGGGCAGCGACTCGGCTCGAAGCAGTTTACACGTCTCGTTCAGCAGCACCACATACCAATCCGACGGGCGCTTCACGCGGCATGCTGCACACTCGCAGTTGTTATTGCTGCCATCCGCCAGCCAGATATGCAGCAAATGCACTTCGGGGTGTTCTCGGGCATACCGCACGATATCCTGCGCCATCGTCGCCCGTACCGCCGGGTTGCTGTAACACAGGTTGGTGTTCAACGGCACTCCGCCCCACAACCCACGCGTTCCGTTCACCTCGGCCAAAAGCGGCTGCACGCCTTCCGGAACCGCCACATCTTCGGTGTCCCACCCCAATCCGGCCATTCCGAAGGGCTCACAGGTCCAGCCATGGCCCACGGCATGGTACAACAGGCCGCGCTGGCGAATGGCGTCCACACAGGCCCGCAGATGGTTCCGCGCTTCTTCCGGTGTGATCTTCACACCCTCGCGGTCGCTGTCCAGCCCCGAGTACCACCGGTCAAAAAACGTATAGGACTCGCGGAACTGCGTGAAGTAGGCGTTGCAACCGTTACGCGGAAGCCACTCGATCATGTCCAACACATGCTGACGGGACACCGCGCCTTCGATACACACGCCGCGATGACGCACTGTCGGTCGCCAGGAGCGATGCACATCACGCAGGCCTGCACCGCGCGAAATGTATTCGCCGGCCACGCCAGGGCGCACCCAGCGGCAGCCTTGCTCTCGAAGATATCGGTAGACCCCCAGAAGCACGCTGCGTGGATTGCTGCCTGCGATGACTCCGCTGCGGCCGGATACATCGATCTCGATCAGGTCATCCATCAACGGATCGGCCACATCCGGTTGATCCATTACGCGCAGCGAGATATCAGCCAGCGCGCCCGGCGTTTCATCCAACAACTGCGCCCCCACCCGCTCCAGTTCGGCGCGGGCATATGCCAATGTCATCTCCCCATCAAGGCAGGTCATTTCCGGCTCCTTCATCGCGTGCATCACTCAGCATTTCCAGCACCCGCTTCACCTCGTCATCCGCGGCGGTCAGTTTCGCCCTGCACAGCCGCGCCAGTAACGCCCCGCGCCGCACCCCGGCGCCCAGTTGATCCACATCCATCTGCCCGCCCTCAATGGCGCTGACAATGGACTCCAACTCGCGGATCGCCTGTGCGTAGGACATGTCCGGCAACGCCTGGATCTCCTGATCAATTTGTTCCATGCTCAACCTCCTGAACCGAACTGGTAAAGCATCCATCGGACAGTTCGGTCTGCACAGTCTGTCCGGGATGAAGCCCGTCCACACAGCTGACCGCCCTTCCGTTCACGCGCGTAACACTAAATCCACGCCGTAGTGTGTGAACGGGATCGGCAATGCGCACCATCTGCTGGTACCCTTGAACGCGCTGCAGTTCCTCGCGACACATCGACTGGACCCCATGCATCAACCGCTGTAACGCCTGTGCCGTCTGCGCCCGCTCCTGCGCGAGTCTTCGAGCAGTCGCCGTTGCCATCGCGGTCACACTGCGCGAAAGCGCATGCTGCTCGGTATAGAGCCGCTGCTGCACACGGGCCCCCAGTCGTCCGGCGGCCCGGTCCAACCGGTGCGATGATTGCCGCAGCAGCGACAGCGCCCCGTCATGGAGGCGTATTTGCAAGTCGTCCACTCGCTGCCAGACCGCTTCCGCGCATTCCAAAACGAACTCCGCCACCGCGGTGGGCGTCTTCAACGATCGCCAAGCCACCTCATCGGCTACCGACACATCCTTTTCATGCCCGATACCTGTCAGCACCGGCAGCGGACACCGGGCGATGGCTTCGGCTACCAGGTATTCGTCAAAGTAGCTCAAGTCGATGCGCGCACCACCGCCCCGCAGAATAACCACCGCGTCATACCGGTCGGCTTGAGTTTCCACTGCCTGCAGCGCGGCGCGTACGGTGGGAACGACATCACTGCCCTGCAGGGCAATGGGGATCAGGTTGATGTGGAAACGGATGCCGTACCGGTTGTCAGTCAGCTGCTTGATAAAATCCTCATAACCCGCCGCTTGTCGGGACGACAAAACTAACAGCCGTTGAAATACCAATGGCGCAGCCAGCCGGCGGTTGCGATCATACAGCCCCTCGCGCTGCAGGCGCTCCAAGGTTTGCCGTCTTCTTCTTTCAGACTCACCCACTCCAAACGTGGAATCCAGTGCGTCCAGCCGCAGCGCCAGGCCATATTGCGGAGACATGGTCACCGTGACCAGCGCCAGAACGTCCATTCCCTGCGTCAGCGGCGCGCCGACCTCCTGCTCGAATGCATGCAGCACTTCGGGTACACGGCTTTTCCAAAGATTGGCGCGGCATTGAGCCTTAACTGTAGCTCCCTCGCGCTCCACCAGCGTCAGGTAGACATGACCGCTGCGGTGCCTGGTGATCTCGCTGACCTCTGCACGCACCCAACGTGCGCCGGCTACGTGTGTTTCCACCGCAGCCTGCACTTCGCGCATCAGTTGCCATAGCGTCAATACGCCAGTCGTCTCGTCCAATGGGGCTCCTCATACAGCAAAGGCCCGCACCTCTTGGTCCGGGCCTTCCGTCTGTCTGTCTGCGGTTCAGGCGCGAATCACTTCGCGCTTCACCTCTTCTTCCGCCAGATCCACGAACTCATCGGCCTGGCGCCGCAGTTCATCGGCGACCATCGGCGACGGTGTCTTGAGTGTACTGACGACCATTACCCGCACGCCTTTGGCCTGTACCGCTTCGACCAGCCGCTTGAAATCCCCATCGCCGCTGAACAGGATCGCCCGGTCTATCTTGTCGGCGGTCAGCAGCATATCAATGGCCAGTTCGATGTCCATGTTCCCCTTGGTCTCATACTGCACCGTTGTCGGATTGTAATACCGCTTTTGGGGCTTGGTGATGACGGTATAGCCGTTGTACTGCAGAAAGTCCAGAAAGCTGAGCATGGGGTCAAACTCACCCTCTCGCCGCGACGCATAGTAGAACGCCCGCAACAGCCGCCCGGTTCTGGAGAAATACCTCAGCAGCTTGCCAAAGTCGACATCCCATCCCAACTGCTGCATGGTATATGTCAAGTTCGGCCCATCGATAAAAATCGCTATCTTTTCCATAGAACTCATGTGTCCCCCTGGTGGATGCCGCAAGTCAGCGGTAAATGTGATATCGAGATCATTCTACAAGGTCTTCGTCGACTGGCATACTGGCCAGCAGTTCGTGCGCCATCAGCCTGTCCTTAACCGGTTCGTCGCTGACGATATGTCCATCACGAAACCGGATCGTCCGTTTTGTGTGCCGGGCGATATCGGGGTCATGTGTCACCAGTATAACCGTTTTCCCTGCATCATGGAGATTCTGGAACAGCGCCATGATTTCCTCTCCGCTTCGGGAATCCAGATTTCCGGTCGGTTCATCGGCCAGGATCACCGGCGGATCGTTCACCAGCGCCCTGGCGATGGCCACCCGCTGCTGCTGCCCGCCCGAGAGTTCATTGGGTTTATGTTCGGCCCGGTCCAGCAAGGCGACTGCCTCCAGGCACTCGCGAGCGCGGAGACGCCGATCCGCCTTCCGGGTGCTGTAGAGCATGGGCATTTCTACGTTGCGCTGTGCCGATGTACGGGCCAGCAGATTGAACTGCTGAAACACAAAACCGATTAAGCGCCCGCGTACATCGGCCAGTTCGTCATCGCTGAGACGCGACACATCCTGCCCCTGCAGCAGGTATTCGCCTCGGTCAGGCCGGTCCAAGCAGCCCACAATATTCATCAGGGTGGTCTTCCCTGAGCCGGATGGCCCCATGACGGCGACAAACTCGCCGGCATCGATACGCAGTGAGACGCCCCGAATGGCATGCACTTCCGTTTCACCCATGTCGTAGGACTTATGGATGCGGTTCATCTGAATCAGCGGGGCATCGGCCATATCAATACTCCAGCGCTGCGCGGATCGGCTCGATCAGCTTGGGACACTCTACCAGAAACGCATCATGCCCATAGGCTGAATCCATTTCCCAATACGTCGAATCGATACCCAGTCGTTCCATGTCGTGATGCGTCGCCTCCATCACGTACGGCGGGAACAAAATATCGGACCGGATGGATATCTGCAGCACCTTAGAACGGATCCGCGACAGCGCCTCTTCCATGCTGCGGTATCCCCGGCTGATGTCGTGCAAGTCGATTGACTTGGAGAGGAACAGGTAGCTGTTGGCGTCAAAGTCACGCTTAATCAGCTTGTCGCCCTCATCATGCAGGTACTGCTCCACATCAAAACGGGCGTGCAAGTCGCGTTCCAGAGCGCTCTCTTCCATGGATGTCTTCCGGCCGAACACCGTCTGCATAATCTCGTCGGACAGATACGTGATCGTACCGATCATCCGGGCCAGCGCTATGCCCTGATGAGGTCGGTCGGCATGCTTGTAATACTCCCCTTTGTGCCACTTCGGATCCAGCATGATCGCCCGACGCTCGACTTCATTGAAGGCGATCGCCTGAGCCGATGTCCGTGCAGAGCAAGCGACAGGGATGACAAGATCGACCATATCAGGATAGGTCACCGCCCACTCAAACGCCTGCATCCCGCCCATAGAACCGCCCGCAACCGCACGCACCCGCCGCACACCCAGATGATCCAGAAGCCGTTTCTGAACATGCACCATGTCACGAATGGTCACGATGGGAAACCGCAAACCATACGGTTCGCCGGTTTCAGGATCGATGGAGGCCGGTCCGGTGCTTCCCCGACAACTGCCCAGGCAGTTCGGGGCGATCACGCAGTACCGGTTCGTGTCAAACACCTTACCCGGACCGATCAGCGGATCCCAGTACCCCACCGACCGATTATAGGGTGCATACTTGCCCGCGGCGTGTGAACTGCCGGTAATCCCATGGCACAGCAGTATCGCATTGTCGGCAGTTTCATTCAACGAGCCATACATCTCATACGTGACATCCACGCGAGTCAACGGCTGCCGGTTCTCCAGCAGATACGGCTCGTCCCGCGACGCGAACCGCCATGTCAGCTTGGGTATCTGTTCACCGGCTGATGCGGCTTCCGGATCTTCCTCCACCGGCAAGAGATACGCTGCCGACTCGGTGCCCATCAGATGAGCCACTCCTGCGCGCCATCCACCCCGATGGTATTGACCGTCACCCCATTGTCACGCAGGAACTCAATGGCGCTCACGATGTCATCCGGCTGGCCGGTCAGATCCATGAACAGATAGCCTCCCATCCGGGGATCGATGTTCGCTTTACGAATGTTGGGCACCAGGTTATAGTCTTTGACCAACCGGTACACCAGAGGCTCTTTCACGCGATCCAGCGGAAACTCGAGCTGAATTCGTATGGTCTGTGTCACTGCAGATTGTGCTTTATCCACAGCTGGCTCCTTACAGCGGCCTTCCTTCACCGAGGCCTGCCTGTGCTATTCTACCTGACAGACGGTCCAAGCTCCGGTAAGGCTCAATGGCCCCCTTTCATATTGCATCGGTTCCGCTTGGTTGGGTATCATGCCGTTAGCACTCGGTAGTGGCGAGTGCTAATCCGGTTTCCATTCACGAGGAGGGTATCGATAGTATGGCCACCGTGCTGAAACCTCTGCACGACCGTATCATTGTCAAGGCGCTGGAAGCGGAAGAAGTGACCAGCGGCGGCATCGTGCTGCCTGATACGGCGAAGGAAAAGCCCCAGAAGGGCGAGGTCATCGCTGTGGGTCCCGGCAAGTTGTCCGACAAGGGCGAACGCACCGAAATGGATGTCAAAGTCGGTGACGTAGTCTTCTACGCCAAGTACGGCGGAACCGATATCAAGATCGACGGTCAGGAAATGGTCATTCTGCGTCAGGATGACGTACTGGCCATTCAAGCCTGATCACTGACGGGAGTTATCAATGGCAGCCAAATACCTGCTCTACCGCGAAGAGGCGCGTCGCGCCCTGGAGCGCGGCGTCAATCAGTTGGCCGACGCGGTCAAAGTCACACTCGGCCCGTGCGGCCGCACTGTTGTTCTGGAAAAGAAATGGGGAAGCCCGACCGTCATCAATGATGGCGTGACCATAGCTAAAGAGATCGAACTCGACAACGCCATCGAAAACATGGGCGCACAGCTGGTTCGCGAAGTCGCCAGCAAGACCAATGACGTGGCGGGGGACGGCAC
>CAZHSN010000186.1:0-7099 GCA_964535125.1 uncultured bacterium | reverse complement strand
CGTGGAATGTGCCGCGCAAGCGCCAGCGTGGTGGTGCCTCCGCCCACATACACGCAGCCGGATGACGGCATCAGGGAAGCGGCGACTGCGCCCAGCGCGTCCTTAACGTCCGCGTGGCTGCCGCGCGCTTCGCGGTAGGGAACGCGCGGCGCCGGGCTGCTCAGGAACGCTCCGCCGTGTACGCGCTGTAACAACCCCTTGGCCGCCAAGGCATCCAGATCCCGGCGGATGGTGGTCAACCCGACATGGAATGTATCGGCCAGGGTGGCCGCATCCACCGATCGGCTGCGTGACAGCCAGTCCAAAATGCGCGCGCGGCGCTCCTCGGGCACCAGCCCGCCCGGTTTTCGTTCGGCCATCTGACCCTCCGGTTACCTTTTGATGCACAGGCGCGGTGCGCCAATTGCAGTGTACTCAGATTGCAGTTTGCTTGACAGCCGTAATGCTCCATAAAACGCCATAAAACTCCAATATGTGCTATAATGGTGCAGGCGACACGGACACGACGACCGTGCCTTGGGACACAGGGCGACTCGGCTGTACAATAGGGTCAGTCAAATCAAACAATAGCGCGAGGTAGTCCCGTCATGACAACACCCAAATCGATGGATGTAATGTGCCTGGGGATCTTTGTCGCCGACGCCCTGGGGCGTCCGATCCGCCGGATCCCGGCTTGGCGTACGCTGGAACTGATCGACAGTGTGGATTTGGAGATCGGCGGATGCGCCGCCAATACCGGAACGGGATTGGCCCGGTTGGGCATCCGCACCGGTGTGATGGGCAAGCTGGGTAAAGACGGCTTCGGTGACTTCATCGAGAACCGGCTGCGGAGCAACGGCCTGGATACGCGCGGCGTGATCCGGACGGATGAAAAGAACACATCATTTACCTTTGTAATGATCGCCGAGGACGGCGAGCGCGCGTTCTTCCACTATGTAGGCGCCAATGGCGCCCTGCGGCTGGAGGATGTGGACTTCACGCTGTTGAGCGAGGCGCGGATCCTGCATGTCGCCGGCTCGTTTGTCATGCCCGGCATCGACGGCGAGCCCACCGCCGAACTGCTCCGACAGGCCAAGGAACTCGGGCTGACAACCTGTCTCGATACCGTGTGGAACGATGCGATCGACGCCTACGGCACGCTTGCGCCGAGCCTGCCCTACCTGGACTACTTCCTGCCCAGCATTGATGAGGCCACACTGATGACCGGCCATGACAAGCCGCACGACATCGCCGGTTTCTTTATGGACAAAGGCGTCGGCACCGTGGGGTTGAAGATGGGCGGCGACGGCAGTTACCTGCGGAACGCCGACACCGAAGTCTTCGTTCCCTCGTACAAGATCGATGTGATCGACACCAGCGGTGCGGGTGACTCATGGATTGGCGGCTTCCTGGCCGGCGTGTCCATGGGTTGGGACATCGAGCGATCGGCCCGGCTGGGCAGCGCCTGCGGTGCGCTGTGCTGCCAATCGGTGGGTACCACCACCGGTCTGCGCAGCATGGAAGAGACCGTGGCGTTTATGGAGAACACACCCACCCGATAAACGGCGCGAGCTGACCGCCGGATCCAGGCGGTTCGTTCTGCGCCAACCATGCAGAGGAGAGATCATGGCAACCGAGCATGAGATAACAGAATGGACCGCCTTATACCGCGTGATGCGGCTGGCGCGCCGGTTCGAAGAGATGGCCAGTACGCTCTTTGTCGCCGGCGAGGCAAAAGGCACCGTACACCTCTATACCGGCCAAGAGGCCGTGGCTGCGGGCGCCTGCGCCCCGTTGCGGCCCGATGACATGGTGGTAAGCACGCACCGTCCCCATGGACATGCGGTCGCGCGCGGGATTCCTGTACGCGAACTGATGGCCGAACTGTTCGCCAAAGCCACCGGCTGCTGCCGGGGATACGGCGGATCGATGCATCTGGGCGATCCCGAACGCGGTATGCTTCCTGCTATCGCGATCGTCGGCGGGGGTATTCCTATCGCGGCAGGTTTGGCGCTTGCCTATAAGCAACAGCAAACCGACCGAGCGGCGTTGTGCTTCTTCGGCGACGGCGCCAGCAACGAAGGCACCTTCCATGAAGGCCTGAATATGGCCGCCATCTGGGACCTGCCGGTCGTCTATGTCTGCGAGAACAACCTCTACGGCGCCAGTACACACGTTACCCGTGTCATGAAGGCCAAGCATATCGCTGACCGAGCGGCCGCTTACGGTATGCCCGGCGTCACCGTAGACGGCATGGACCCGGCGCCGGTGCGGGATGCGGTCGCCGAAGCGCTGCGCCGGGCACGCGCCGGCGGCGGTCCCACGCTGATCGAGTGCGAGACATACCGCTTCGTGGGTCACTCACGCACCGATCCCGGGCAGTACCGTCCCGCAGAGGAGTTGGCTCGATGGAAAGCGCGTGATCCGATTGCGGTCTATCGGTCGCGGCTGCTCGATGCGGGCGTTCAACCCGAAGCGGTTGATGCGATCGACGCATCCGTGGAAGCCGAACTGGCCGATGCGGTGACATTCGCCCGCCAAAGCCCGCTGACCGAGCCGTCCGACGCACTGCGTTTTGTGTATGCCGATGAGGTGACCGCATGAGAACACTGACCATCGTGGAGGCGCTGCGGGAAGCGCTTCGGGAAGAGATGCGGCGCGACGCGCGTGTCTTCTGCATCGGCGAGGATATCGCCACACCCGGAGGATGGGGAGGCGCGTTCACCGTCACCTTGGGACTGGCCGACGAGTTTGGCTTCGACCGGATGATCGATACGCCGATTTCGGAGGCCGGGTTTGCGGGAGTGGCGATCGGTGCGGCCATCGGCGGTCTGCGTCCGGTCGCCGATGTGCAGTACGGCGATTTTCTGTACTGCATGATGGATCAATTGAGCAACCAGGCGGCCAAACTGCGGTACATGTCCGGCGGCAAGCTCACCGTGCCGCTGGTCATGCGTGCCCCGGTGGGCGCGACGACCCGCGCCGCACAGCATGGGCAGAGCCTGGAGGGGCTGTTCCTGCAGGTGCCGGGCCTGAAGATCGCCTGTCCCTGCACCGCATACGACGCCAAGGGGTTATTGAAGACCGCCATCCGGGACGACAATCCGGTGCTGTTCTTTGAACACAAGCTGCTGTATGGATCCAAAGGAAACCGAGCGGAACATGGAGCGTTGAGTGCAGCCGGACCCGTGCCGGAGGAGGACTACACCATACCGTTCGCGCATGCGGTGGTGCGGCGCGAAGGGAGTGACGTGACTATCCTGGGGAAGCTGGTGACTGTATATCGCGCACTGGAGGCGGCTGAACTGTTGTCCGCTGAAGGCATCGAGGCGGAAGTGATCGATCCGCGCACACTCCGTCCGTTCGACTGGGAGACGCTGTATGCATCGCTCCGCAAGACCGGCCGGCTGGTGATCGTCGACGAATGTCCGCCCATGGGCGGCTGGGCGTCGGAGGTAAGCGCCACCGTAATGGAGAACGCTTTCGATGAGTTGGACGCTCCGGTGCTGCGTGTGTCTCCACCCGACACGCCGGTCCCCTTCGCCCCGGAAATGGAGCGGTTCTACCTGCCGGACGCTCACAAGATCGCTGAAGCGGTCCGTTCGATTACGCCGGCTTCGAGGAGGTAAAGAGATGGCCCTGATCCCCATGCGGGAGATGCTGTTTCATGCGAAGCAGCATGCATATGCGTTAGGTTATTTCGAAGCCTGGGACCAGTATTCGCTGGAGGGCGTACTGCAGGCCGCGGAGTCAGAGCGTTCGCCGGTGGTACTGGGTTTCGGCGGTATGATGATGGATCGCCAATGGTTCGATGAGCGGGGTCTGGCCGGACTGGCCGCAATGGGACGCGCGGTGGCGGAGACCGCACGGGTGCCCGTCTGTTACCTGCTGAATGAAGTGCCGGATATCCGGCATGTCCGCGATGGGCTGAACTGGGGTTTCAACGCAGTGATGCTGGATACCGCAGGCATGCCGCTGGAGGAGAACATCGCGGCGGTGAAGCAGGTCGCGGAGATGGCGCACGCAGTCGGCGCCGATGCGGAAGGTGAATGCGGAGATCTACCCGACGCCAGTCACGGAGGTATCAGTTGGGGTAGCGCCACGCGGGTTGAGGATGCGGTACGATATGTGGCCGAGACCGATGTGGATGCGCTGTCGGTTTCGGTAGGCAATGTTCATGTACTGGCCGAAGGCGCGGCGTGTATTGATATGGACTTGTTGAAACGGCTGTGCGATGCGGTACGGGTGCCGCTGGTGCTTCATGGCGGTACGGGTCTGGACGCCGGTATGATACGCGCAGCCACAGCCATGGGAGTGGCCAAAGTGAATGTTGGCACCTCGTTAAAGGCAGCGTATGTGCGCGCCGCCCGTCAAGCGGCCAACGCGTTGCCTGAACGGTTCGATATACAGGCTGTAGTCGGCTCACGTAAACCCACCGACTTCCTGGTGGCCGCGCGCGAGGCGGTCTGCAAGGACGTGGCGCAGCGTATGCGCGAATTGGGCAGTTCCAACCAAGCATAACGTAATGGATCGCTGCGCCCCACCCGGCAGCGATCCGTTCCTTCATGGCGCAGGCAGGAGGCGACCCATGGTTCGGTATCAACTGACACTGGACGGCAGCGCCCGCAGCTGGGACCTGGCGCTGGCCGTTTGCACACTGCAGGGGCTGATTAACCGCTCCGGTCCCCGGCTGTACATCGAGACAGGCGCGAGTCGGTATCCGTCTTACTGGCTGGATGTCATGAGCCGTCCCGGATATTGGCTGGCCGACAAGCCCTGGAAGCAGGTTCACCGCCTGGATGATTTGGTCGCACTGGCCGGTCCGGTGCTTAAGGGCGCCATTCTTTGGGATCCGAACGTGCCGGCATCCGTAAATGTGGCCACCACGATGGCCGGCGTGCATGACGCCGTGGTGCTGCATCCCGAACTGCATGCCAGCGAGCCGGCGTTTCGAAATCTCCCCGTGCTGCACGACCTGCGTGGCCGGTTCACCGGTGCCGAGACGGGCAGCGCCAAGAACGACGCCTACCGCTGGGTGATCCGTGAGTACCTGCAGACCGGCCGCTGCTCCAGCCGGTTCATTTTCTTATACGAAGACAGCTGGGGAGTGCGTGACGCCGGCGACGCCAAATACGTGGTGACCCGCGACTGGGCGGTGTTTCATCGCGGGTTTGTGTTCGATCTCTCTCCCTGGGGCGACGAAACACCCGCTGACGACCGGAAGCAGCGGCTCGGGCTGGATCGCGAAACGTACACCATGCTGCTGGAGGCGCTCCTGCGCCAGTCACGCGGCCGCCACATGACCGAACTGGCGGGATTTTTCCATTTCTCCAAGTACAGCAACGTTCCGCCGAATCAGTCCAGACACGAACCGGTTCCCACCGAATGGGAAACCGTCTGGCTGATCTCGCCGTACAACGCCTATCAGAACACCGTTGCCCATGGCTGCTACAATCAGTCGTTCCACCGGCACGCACCGCGCCGTCCGCTGAAGCAGCGCACTCGGCCGGTGCGGCATCCGCAGCTGACGGCCAAGACATGGATGTGTGTACTCATGGCCGACTACGACTCGACGACGCCTCTGTACGAGTTCATGCCGGACAAGTGGGATAACGGGGTTCGCGGCCAACTGCCGCTGCTGTGGGGCATTAACCCGAATCTGATGGATACCTACCCAGACATCTTCACACATTTGTGGTCCACCGCATCCCCCAATGATGTGTTTGGTGCCGATGCCAGCTGTGCCGGGTATACAAACCCGAACCGTATCCGGCCGGAATATCTGCCGCTGTTCACCCGGCACTGCCAGCACTACTACCGCGCGACGGACATCAGTCTCTCCCCCATGGTGCTGGATCAGGATGAGCCATCCCCCGCCGTCAAGGATGCATTCGCACGCTTCTCGCCGGATGGGTTCGCCACCATCGTGCAGGATGAGCACAACCAGGGCGGAAAGCATCCCACCCCGCATGTGTGGCGAGGAATGCCGGTGACCGTGCTGCGAAACGATGCCTGTCATCCGGACTCGGTGGAGATGACGGCAGCGGCATTTGCGCGGGGACTGGCTGAACAAAGACCGGACCGTCCCGGATTTCTGCTGTATCGCGTGGTCTGGCAAACGCCAGAGTTCGTCCAGCAGGCGCTCGCCATCGCCCGGCGGAAGCATCCGCAGATCGAGGTGGAACTGATCAACCCCTATAGCTGGTTTGCGCTGTTGAAACAGCACCTGACGAGCTGATCCCCGTAATGCAGAAGGGCGCGGAGTGGGATAACCGACTGCACCCCGCGCCCAAGTCCGTGTCCCATGCCGTTGCAATGCCGGTCAATACATCGTAGTATGGCGCTTGATACAGAGTATAACCGACCCGAAACGAACCGGAGGCAGCGATGACACCCAGAGAGCGTATGATGATCGCCATCGGCAACGGGATCCCGGACCGCGTACCGGTTGCGCCCGATATGTCCAACATGATCCCCTGCCGGCTCACAGGCAAGCCGTTCTGGTGCATCTATGCAGAAAACGATCCCCCGCTGTGGCGCGCCTATCTGGATGCCGTTGACCGGTTCGGCATCGATGGGTGGTTCATCTATGGCGGTCTCGACTTCAGAAACAGCCGGATTAGCGGATCGCACACCTGGCTGGAGCAGACCGATACGCGATGGGTTGGACGGCACACGCTGCACACGCCGGCCGGCGATCTGACCAGTGTAACGGTCTACCCCCGCGACAATCCACCCACGGTCGTGGAAAAGATGATCAAGGATCCCGAACGCGATCTGCCGGCGCTGTACGCTTTATGGGATTTCGACTCCGTCGATGCCAGCGGCTTCGAGGCTCAGCGTGCTGAAGTGGGCGAGCGCGCCGCGGTAGGCACCACGCTGGTGCCTGGCGGCTTTCACATTTGGGAAGGGCTGTTCGAAGGCGGAGTTGAGACGCTGGCGCTGCTGCAGATGGAGCAGCCGGAGCTGTTGGAAGAGCTCAACGAACAGCACACTATCCGCTACCGGCGTGAGCTGCCATACCACCTGCAGGCCCGCCCCGACTTCATTCTGACCGGCGGATCCGGATCGATTACCATGGCCTCGCCCAGGCTGTGGCGGCAGTACAGTCTTCCGGGGC
>CAZHSN010000185.1:0-7117 GCA_964535125.1 uncultured bacterium | reverse complement strand
AAAGCAACCGTACTCTCCGACTAGCAGGTTTACATGGCGATACCAAAAGCACCTGGCACAAAACCTGGCATGATCTTCGTCTCAGCAGGGCTGATAGACGAAGAACAGCTGGACATGGCGATCACCAAACAGAAGCAGATGCCCGGACAGACAGATCTGGGCAAGCTGATGGTCGACATGGGGCTGATTTCGGACAGGCAGCGCGTTCAGTGTCAGGCGGACATGTGGGGCATTCCATATCTGGACCTGACCAAGACGCCTCCCGATACGGAGATCGCCCGCCTGTTGTCGCAGAGCGTCGCGCGCCAGTACAAGGCGATACCGGTCGCGCTGGAGGGACGGCGGATCACCGTGGCCATGGTCAATCCGTTGGACATCTACGCCACCGACGAAATCCGCCTGATCACCGGCAAGGATGTGGAGCCGGTCTTCGCCACCGAAGAGGACATCCTCAACGCCATCGGCTCGACGTACCGCGATGAGGTGCAGATGAGCGACGTCCTGACGGCGGTTGTCGCCGATCTGGGTGACGCCACCGTCAGCGTGGAAGACGTTCTGAAGTCCGAGGACGAAGAGGGACTCAGCCTTGAGCAGCTGCGTGAGATGGGTGAGGTGGCGCCCGTTGTGCGGCTGTCCAATATGATGATCGCCGACGCCATTCGCGAGAAGGCTTCCGACATTCACGTCGAACCGGGCAAGGACGGAGTCAAGGTGCGCTACCGAATTGACGGCGTGCTGCGCGACATGATGGCGGTGCCGAAACAGGTTCAAGCATCCCTCACCAGCCGGTTGAAGATCATGGCCAGCATGGATATCGCCGAGAAACGTGTGCCCCAGGACGGACGCATCAGCATCTCAGTGGATGGGCGACACTACGATCTGCGGGTGAACACGCTGCCTTCGATCTACGGTGAGAAGATCGTGTTGCGTATTCTGGATCGCGCGTCGATCAGCGTGGACTTCCACAAGCTGGGAATGCTGCAGTATACTTTGGATCTGTTTGAGACGATCATCAGCCGTCCGTATGGGATCATCCTGGTGACCGGGCCGACCGGTTCAGGCAAGTCCACCACGCTCTACTCAGTGCTGTCGCGGTTGAACACCGGCGATCGCAACATCCTGACCATCGAGGACCCGGTGGAGTACGAACTGACAGGGTTGACGCAGGTCAATGTCAACCTGCGCGCGGAGATGACGTTTGCGGCAGGCCTGCGGGCGATGATGCGGCAAGATCCCGACATCATCATGGTGGGTGAGATCCGCGACCGCGTGACCGCCACCATCGCTGTGGAAGCGGCGTTGACGGGTCACCTGGTGCTATCCACGCTGCACACCAATGACGCTCCCGGGGCGGTAGCCCGTTTGATCGAGATGGGGGTGGAGCCGTTCCTGATCGCCTCTTCGTTGATTGGTGTGATGGCGCAACGGCTGGTGCGCACCATCTGCCCCAAGTGTAAAGTGCGATATGATCCGGACCGCGAAGCGTTATCCCGTGTGGGCTTCACGCGGGAGATGCTGGAAGGACAGAACGGCGATGCCCCTCCCGCGTTCTACCGCGGTGAAGGCTGTGACTTCTGCAAGCGCAGCGGGTACAAAGGACGCGTGGGCATCTACGAGTTGATGCCGATCCCCGAAGAGATGCGTGAAATGATTCTTCACAGGGAGCCTACCGATACCATCCGGGCCACCGCCATCAAGGCGGGCATGTATACGTTGAAACATGACATGATGCAGAAGATCCTGCTGGGCATGACCACCCTGGAAGAGTCCATCCGGGTGATCTACTCAGGATGAGATACACACGCACCGGCGTACCGCCGGGACACAGAACAGGAGTCTGCCGCCATGTCTGACTTCGATCTGCTCGAACCGCTCTTTGACGAGCCGGCGCCGTCGCGTAAGGCAACCTCGCAGAAGGGGTTGTCTGGCGATGACCTGTCGACTGTGTCCGGGCTGACATCGCATCAGATCGAGATGGCGTCTGTTCCGTTCAACCTGGATGACCTGGACATCCACCAGATGCTGGGGTTGGTCAGACGGTTCGGCGCCAGTGACATGCACCTGACCGCCGATCTGCCGCCTGTGATGCGCATCGACGGCGAACTGCACACATTGCCCTGTGATCTGTTGGACAGCCATCAGGTGCAGCGGCTGGTGTATGAAGTGCTTACTGACGAGCAGATCTCTCAGTTCGAGCGGAAGAAGGAACTGGACTTTTCGTTCGGCACCACCGAACTGGGGCGGTTCCGGTTCAACCTGTACCGGCAACGGGGCGCCGTGGGTGCGGCTGTCCGGGCGATCCCCGCAAAGATCCCCACGTTCGAGCAGTTGAACCTGCCGCCGGTGTTGAGAGAACTGACTCGCCTGCAAAACGGGTTGGTCCTGGTGACAGGACCCACTGGTTCAGGTAAGTCCACAACGATTGCGGTCATGATCGATACCATAAACTCGCAGTATTATAAGCATATTATGACCATCGAAGATCCGATTGAATACGTGCATAAGCACAAGCGGTCCATGGTCAACCAGCGGGAGATCGGCAGCGACAGCGACAGCTTCCACGACTCGATCCGCGCGGTCCTTCGCGAAGATCCCGATGTGATCCTGCTGGGAGAAATGCGAGACCTGGAAACGATCCAGGCAGCGCTGACGCTGGCCGAGACGGGCCACCTGGTGTTCGGCACCCTGCACACCCGCAGCGCGGCGCAAACGGTGGACCGCATCATTGATGTGTTTTCGCCCGAGCAGCAGGAGCAGATCCGCGTGCTGCTTGCCAATACGCTGCAGGCCATCATTACGCAGCAGTTGGCTCCGGCTGTCGGCGGCGGACGGGTGGGTGCGCTGGAAATCCTGCTGGTGACCTCCGCCACGCGCAATCTGATCCGTGAGGGCAAGACGCATCAAATACCCACCGTAATAGAGACCGGCGGCAATCTGGGCATGCAGTCGATGGATAAGGCACTGGTGGAACTGGTCCGGCAGGGGCGAATCACGCTTGACATGGCTATGGAGCGGGCTGCGGACAGGGACAACATCGTGCGTATAATGACCGCCATCTGACAGGAGCAGCAATCACGTGGCGAAGTACCCATATCAGGCGGTAGACGGCGCCGGACGCAATGTGCGAGGCGTGATCGAGGCTGAGACACGTTTGGAGGCGTTGCAGGCGCTTCAGCAGCAGCGTCTGTACGTTGTCAACCTCGGTGCTGCACGGACCGGCTCTTCGCTGTTCTCCATGGGCGGCGGCGGCCGAGTCCGGCATGAGGACATTCTGGCCTTCACGTGGCAGTTCGCCACCATGGTGGGGGCCGGTATCCCGCTGCTGAAGTGCCTCGACATACTCAAAGGGCAGGCCAAGAACCAGCGCTTCAAAGAGGCCATCGGTGCGATCAACCAGGATGTGCAGAACGGTGCGACCTTGGCTGACTCGCTGGCGCGCCATCCAGCGATCTTCAGCCGGCTGTATGTGAACATGGTCCGCGCCGCAGAGGTGGGCGGACTGCTGGACCAGGTGCTGGTGCGCGTGGCGCAGTTCCTGGAGAACGACATGGAGATCCGGCACAAGATCAAGTCGGCAATGATGTATCCCATCCTGGTGCTCAGTTTTGCCGTGATCATGATGGCCGCGATGTTCAACGTGGTGTTGCCTCAGTTCAAAAGCATCTTTTCCGGCATGAACATAGAGATGCCGACGTTGACAAAGGTGATCTTCACGGTCAGCGATCTCTCCGCGCAATACTGGTATGTCCCGCCGGCAGTCTTGATCGGCGTCGTACTGACGTTGCGGGCACTGGTGCGCACACCCAGCGGTCGGGTGCAGTATGACGCCATAAAGCTGCGAGTGCCGATTGTGGGGGAACTGGTGCTGAAGATGGCGGTATCACGCTTCTCCCGCACGTTGGGCGTACTGGTGGCCAGCGGTGTCCCCCTGGTTCGCTGCCTGGAGATTGTGGGGGAGACGTCCGGAAACGCGATCATCGCGAACGCACTGGACAAGGTGCGCACCGGCGTGCTGGACGGGCAACGGTTGTCGATGCCCATGGCCGCCACCGGCCTGTTTCCCAGCATGGTTGTTCACATGGTGGATGTGGGTGAGGAAAGCGGACAACTCAGCGAAATGCTTGTCAAAGTGTCGGACTTCTTCGACAAGGAAGTCGATGCGGCGGTCAAGGGGCTGACATCCATGATTGAGCCGGCGCTCATCATCTTGATGGGTGTGCTGGTCGGCATCATTGCTGTGTCCATCATGGGGCCGATTTTTACACTGGCCGGCAGCATCAACTGACCGCTCTACCGGTTTCGGCCGGAGCGCGCGATGCAATATCCCTATCAGGCAGCGCCCAAGGCGCGTGTGCTGCCAGGAGACAGCCCTGTGTGGCGCGAATGCCGATGACACGGTTACGAAATCCCTTGACATTGTGTCAACGCATCGCGTTCGATTGCATGTTAAGATAAACGTGGGTAGTTACTGTAGTCGAAAGGAGATCAATGATGGACGAAGTGAACTTTATTCCTGAAGAGCCGCCGGCTCCGCCTCCGGTCACCCGGCCGAGTGCGCGCGAGCGGATACTGCGTGCCGCCGAAGCGCTGTTTGCCGAGCGTGGCTTTGACCAGTCCTCTGTGGGTGAGATCGCTTATCGCGCCGGTGTTAACCGGGCGCTGTTGTATTACTACTTCCGTCAAAAGGACGATATTTACCGGCAGATCATGGTCGAAGGCATGAGTCTGCTCAAACAGGTTACCAGCAACGTGCTGGAGCCGGGGATGACCGTTCGAGAGGCCGTCGGAGTGTTCATCGAGGCGTATCTGGACATGGCGAAGACCCATCCCGGACTGGTGCGTATTGTCTACCGGGAGATCGTGGGGGCACAGCATCAAGACAGCGAATCGCGCGCGTTCGTGGATGAGTTCGTCAGCACGATCTGGATGCTGCGCGCCGTACTGGAGCGGGGGATCCAGGCAGGGGAACTGGAGCCGCACGATCCCACGAAGGGAGTTATCAGTCTGTTCGGATTGACCAATGTGTTCATCACAGTCGACTATCTGGAAGGCGCCAGCTATACGCGTGAAGAGGTGCGTGATCACATCATGCGGGTGTTTCTGGACGGCTTGGGCGCCCGGGTCAGCAAGGAGAACGCATGAAACCTGACTACACACAGTTCGTACGTGTGCTGAAGCGCGAGCAGCGCCCCGATCATCTGCCGCTTTATGAGCATATCGCCAGTCCGGGCTTCATCGCCCGGGCGACGCAGTCGGACTTCGACCGGCGTCCTCAGGATGAGGTCTACTGGCGTACTTATGTCCAGTTCTGGATGGACATGGGATTTGATGTCGTTCCGCTTGAAGTCCCGTTGAACCTGCCGGCGCCTGCGTCTCAAGACGGTGAGAGTTTCGAGAGTGAGGCGTTCGTGGTGATCCGGAACGCGGATGATTACGAGGCGTACCCATGGCCAGACGAGGAGAACGCGCTGGACTTCAGCGTGTATGAACGCGTGGCGAATCTGTTGCCCGACGGGGCGCGGCTGGTTGCCGGTGTATGCATGGGGCCGTATGAGCACGTGTCGCGCATGCTGGGCACCATCGGGCTGTCTTATCTGCTGGCTGATGATCCGGATCTGGTACAGGCGATGTTCGACCGTATCGCCCGGCTCATCGTGTCGGTGGACAAGCGCCTTGCGGCGATGGACGCAGTCTGCGCGGTACGGCAGGGGGATGACCTGGGCTTCAAGACCGCAACGTTCCTCTCGCCGGCTCAGTTGCGCCGGTACGTGTTCCCGATCTACGCGCAGCAGGTGCAAGCCGCCCATGACCAAGGTAAACCCTTTGTGCTGCACTCCTGCGGCCAACTCAGTGCGGTGTATGATGATCTGATCAATGTCTGCAAGATCGACGCGAAGCATTCGTTCGAAGACCAGATCATGCCGCCCTACGAGTTCAAGCAGCTGTATGGCGACCGGGTGACGGCGCTGGGAGGTCTGGACGTCGACACCATCTGCCGATCGGATGAAACCCACTTGCGGGCGTATACGCGCCGCATGGTGGAAGCCTGCTTCGCAGACGGCTGGTGGGCGCTGGGTACCGGCAACTCCTTAACAGATTATATGCCGGTGGAGAACTACCGGATCGTGCTGGACGAAGCGCAGCGCGTACTCAACGGCTGATACGCCGTACGGCGCTTCCGTATCGTAACCGGTCCGAAGCTGAAGGCCCGGATCTGTTGATACCACATCAGATCCGGGCTGTGCCCATTGGGGGCATCGCATATCTACGGTTCTACCATAACGCCGGACGCGAGCCCGACGCTGTAACGGGGTTACCCTGAAGGAGTGTGCGGATGCGTCATACTGGCGTCTCGGGCGGCCGATTGCATCGGGTACAGTAAGGTCACACATCCCGTATACGAGGTTTAACTATGAACCGTACCATATGCGCACTCGCCTGTGCGGCGGTCTTCGCCGCCGCCCATCACGCCGCCGGCGCAACCGATGCACAGCAGCCGGCGCCCAAGCCGGTGTGGCGACATACCATGACCAGCATCGATGGCAAATCGGTGCCGCTCAGCCGGTACCGTGGGAAGGTGCTGCTGATCGTCAACACGGCGTCCCAATGCGGGCTGACGCCTCAATACGCCGGCCTGCAGGCGCTGTATGACCGCTACCGCAAGCAGGGACTGGAGATCCTGGCGTTTCCTGCGAATGACTTCGGAGCACAGGAACCGGGGACTGACAAGGAGATCAAGGTGTTCTGCACCACCAAGTACAACGTCACGTTTCCGTTGTTTTCCAAGATCTCAGTTAAGGGCGATACCATGCACCCGCTGTACCGCTATCTGACCACTCGGCAGACCGCTCCCCGTCCGGCCGGAGAGATCGAGTGGAACTTCGCGAAGTTCATCGTCAATCGGAAAGGCGAGGTCGTAGCACGGTTCGCCTCCCGCGATGATCCCCAGTCGCCGGATATCGTTGCCGTCATCGAGCGCGAACTGAAAGCCGCCAAGTAGAACTAGGTACACGCCGGATACGACGCCAGCGGGTCGGGAGCGTTCTCAACAGGCGCTCCCGTACGTCTGGCGTTAACCAATTGTCAGTGATATATTGGTACCAGCATGTTGCAAAGG
>CAZHSN010000184.1:0-7299 GCA_964535125.1 uncultured bacterium | reverse complement strand
GGCCAGACAACCCTTAAGCGTTGTCGCACAGCTGGTGCCCCGCGATGAGGAGTCGTTGCGCGCGTATGTGTTCCGTGCGGTGGTGCAGGACATGGTCAGCGCTATTGATCGGATCAGAACCCGGACCATGGAGGCAGCCGCATCCCGCGCGCGCGGTCAGATAACCCGGGAAGCGTTGTTCCGCACGTTGAAGGACAGCACGGCGGACACCTCCTCACTGCATGCCATGCTGGACATGCTGCAGCCGCTGCCTCCGCAGATGGATGCCCGCGAAGGTATCGCGCTGGCGCTGCGTCTGGCGGAGCAGGCGTTGTCCCGTCTTCAGGTCTACCTGGAAACCGACGATGCGTCCGCCAAAGATGAAGCGGAGCTTGCCTTGCAGGAGGCTGTCCGAGAGGCTGGCGCGGCCGTCAGGACACTGGGGCCGGCAGCCGGCCCGACACGTTGAGAGAGGAGAGAGACATGGATGACACAATGCTGATGGCATTGGTGGTTTGCGACGCCGGCGTATCCGAACAGATCATAGAGATGTTCCTGGCGGAGGGGGCTTCATATTCGGTTCTGCATGGAGCATACGGCAACGGCGAGAGCGGACGCCGCGAGAACACACCGGTGTGGCCCGGCGTGAATGTGGTGATCCTCTCGGCGCTGACGGAGACTCAGAAACAGGCCGTACACGCGCGTTTCGAGGCGCTGCGCCGCCAGCGCGCTCCCCGGCATGTGCCGCTCAGGATGTTCACCTGGCCATTACAGGAGTCTCTCTAGACGGTTAAGCGCTTGTCGCCACTGCGGCGAGTGCTGTATAATCCCTATGCCTGACGGCGCCGTACCCAAGTGGCTAAGGGAGCGGTCTGCAAAACCGCGATCACCGGTTCGATTCCGGTCGGCGCCTCCATCGTCACAGGGGGCCGCAACACGCGTTGCGGCCCCCTGTGTGCAGTTATCCTCGGTGAGACCGTGCCTGGTCTTTGCCGCACACCTGGCGGATCTGCCGGGCGGCATACACCATGTTCTCCCAGGACACATCCGGCGGGATCAGGTGATCGAACATGGGAATGTACCGGCCGCGCTCCACCATCCAGGCTGCCTTGTCGACTTCACGGTCGATCGCTTCGCGGCCGCGCGCTAAGGCGCGTTTGTCCAGACCGCCCATGATGCCCAATTCCGGGTACTGCTCACGGAAACGACGCACATCGTTCCCTGCCTGCACCTCGAACGGGAAGAACATGTTGATCCCGTGCGCACTCATAACCCGCACCAGTTCGGAGCAGTCGCCGTCGCTGTCCACAGAGATCACCCGGATGCCTCGACGGCGGGCGAACGCGACCATGCGGTCATAACAGGGCATCATGAAACGCTCGACCATGGCGGGCGAGATCAGCGATCCCTGCCTGCCCGACATATCTTCCCAGATGTGCAGATGATCTATCTGAACCTCATCCGCGACGCGCTCCCAGAGGGTGATCCAGAGTGTGGTCAGGTGCTCCATCATGTCCTGCACCATCTCGGGTTCATCGTAGAACGCCACTAACAGCTCTTCCGCACCCATCAGGTCGCGCACCGCACCGAACACCCCATATGGAAAGCGCCCCACCTGCACGGCATCACCGGTATCGGCGACCTGTTGCCGGAAGGCTTCCCAGTCCTGCGGTATCCGTCCTGGCGCGTCAATCTGCAGACGTTCTTCCTTCAGCCTCTGCCAGTCATCAGGCGTCTTCACCGGATAGTCCAGGTACTCCGGAATGCTCTCGCCCTGCTTAAGCGCTCTGACCGTGATCCCCCGCTCATCGCGGTAGACGTGGGTAGTGCCGCGGTCCTCCAGCATCTGCACGTCGAAATGCGGCCAGATCCCCTCATGCAACACGGGACTGATGAACGAGCGTTCATATCCAAGAATGGCGCCGTAGTCGAATGGCTCACCATCCGCTACGCCTGCCTCCCGGCGCCATCGCTGGAGTGTGGAGCCCCAGGGATACCATCCCAGCCCCACACCAAACGGTGTGCGGTCAATCGGTTGCCCGGCTAAACAACGCACCACGCGTTCTCCGTCACTGATCGGCGATGTGGACATAGCTTCTCCTTTTAATACAGAATGCCTCGCCGTAGTGTACGCCACCCGCGCAGATGTGTATATGGACCTCGCCGTCTGACACATGGAAGTTTACGCGGTTGACGCAAGACGGCAGATACGGATACACCATAGACATGGACAACTCGACATCGTCGCCAGCCACACCGCTGTTTTCTGCCGATGCCTATCCGTTGGGCGGCGGCAGGGTGCTGCCCGACGCGCAATGGCAGATATCGGCCCACCACCATCCCTTCTGGGAGTTCATCTACTTCCTGCGAGGCGGTGGACGGGTGGATCTGCATGAGGCCGAACTGCGCCCGCGGGAGTTCCATCTGGTTGCGTACCCGCCGCAGGTGTTTCACGCCGAACGCACCGATCCATATAACCCCGAAGAGACGGTGTTCATCTCTGTCGAAGCAGGTACGCCCCCTCCCGGAACCACGGCGCGGGTGCTGTATGATGCCGACGGAGACTTGGGTTGGCTGTGTCAGCACATATTGGAAGAGCTTGCCTGCCATGGAGTGGGTTCACCGCTGGCCAAAGCCTATACCAGCGCGTTTCTGCTGCTGGTGGAGCGGGCGTGGGAAGGCGGCACCCCGCTGCGAGACGATCCGGTGACCCGTGCGGTGCGTTTCATTGAGTCGGAATACCACACCGACATCACCCTGAAGGATATCGCCCGCGCGGCCCAGATCAGCACGTCGCATCTCGCGCACATCTTCCGCACACGGATGGGCGTCAGCCCGCTGCGCTATCTGATGGAAGTGCGCATCAACGCAGCCCGACGTCTGCTTGCGGCCGGAGACCTGCCCGTTCGCGAAGTGGCTGAGCGGATCGGATTTCAAGACCCCCTCTACTTCAGTCGCGTCTTCCGGCGCCATGTGGGTGTCGCTCCCTCCCACTTCCGTGTACAGCCATGACGCGCAGTTAACGCCGCTGACCGAAAGGCTTCGCAGAATCATCCATATCCGCCACAGGTTCCGCTATCTGGCGGTCTTCCGGGTACGGCTATACTATGCCCAATTAGGTGCAGTACGCACCGATCAGGGAGAGATACCGGCATGAGACGCACACAGTGGCAGAAGATCAAGATTGCCGACACCGCCTATGAGTCGGCCGGCGTGTTCGACGTGAACAACGACGGGAAGCCCGACATCGTCTGCGGCGGATACTGGTATGAGAACCCCGGATGGAATCCGCATCGCATCTGCACCGTGCGTGCGGAGGGCGAGTACTTCGACGACTTCTCCACCATCCCGATGGATATCGACGGAGACGGCTACTTGGACTTCGTGACCGGCGGCTGGTGGGGCCAGACGCTGGTCTGGCGTCAGAACCCCGGTCCGAACGGCGGAGAATGGACAACCCACGAGATATACAATACCGGCAGTATCGAAACCACCCGCGCCTGGGATGTGGACAACGACGGCGAACTCGAGATCGTGCCCAACACCCCCGGCAACCCGCTGGCCTACTACAAGCTGAAACGCGACGCGAACGGCAAACCGATGGGCGGTTTCGACCGGATCGTCGTCAGCGAGCAGCCGCAGGGTCACGGACTGGGCTTCGGCGATATCAATAACGACGGGCGCGGATGCCTGATTACCCCGTCCGGATACTACGCCCCGCCGGCCACTCCGGGCGAGGCGTGGACCTTCCACCCCGAGTGGCAGATCGCCGGCGCATTGAGCGTGCCTATGCTCGTGGCGGATGTGAACGGCGACGGCGTCAACGAGATGATCGTGGGGCAGGGACACAACTACGGGCTCAGCTGGTATGAGCCGGTGACAGACGGAGCAGGGACTCGGAGCTGGGTGGAGCATCCGATCGACCCGTGGTTCTCCCAATATCATGACATGATCTGGATCGACATCGATGGCGACGGCCAGTGTGAGTTGATCACCGGTAACCGACACCGCGCGCACTGCGGTCATGAGCCGGGCGAAGACGACATCGTCGGCTTGTATATCTTCAAGTGGAACGGCGAGTCATTCACCAAACAGGTGGTCGACTACGGCCCTGTACCTCGCCACTCCGGTACCGGCATCTATATGGCGGTCGCCGATGTGAACGCCGATGGCCGGCTGGATATCATCGCCCCAGGCAAAGAGGGGCTGTATCTGTTCATCAATCTCGGCCCGGAAACGGTCGGAGCGTAAAGGAGTACACCATGTCTGATACCGTGAAGATCGGGTTCGTGGGCGTAGGCGGCATGGGCCAGTGCGCCCATCTGAAGAACTACGTCACCATTCCCGGATGCGAGGTGGTGGCGATCGCCGAGCCGCGCGCCCGGCTGGCCGAGATGGTCGCCCGCAAGTACAACATCCCGCGCGTCTACCCGGATGGGGACGCCATGATCGCCGGCGAGGCCCAACTGGATGGGTTGGTCGCGTCTCAGCCGTTTACCCGCCACGGCGTGCTGCTTCCCGGGCTGTACAAGTCCGGCATCCCCGTATTCACGGAAAAGCCGCTGTCGGGAAATCTGCAGATCGGTGAGGAGTTGGTCAAAACGCTGGAGTCCACCGGCAACTGGCACATGGTGGGATACCACAAACGCAGCGATCCGGCCACGATGTACGCCAAAGCCGAAATCGACCGGCTGAAAGCCTCCGGCGAGTTGGGCGCGTTGAAGTACATCCGCATCCTGATGCCGGCGGGCGACTGGGTGGCCAATGGCTTCACCGACCTGCTGATGACCGATGAACCCTACCCCGCCTGCGAGTGGGAGCAGCCGGCAGCCGACATGGATAAGCAGACGTACGATCTGTACAACGCGTTTGTCAACTATTACATCCACCAAGTCAACATGATGCAGCATCTGTTGGGTGAAACCTATGAGGTCACCTATGCCGACCCCACCCAGGTGATGCTCGCGGTACGCAGTGCCAGCGGCGTGGCGGGTGTCATCGAGATGACCCCCTACCAGACCACAATCGACTGGAACGAGCACATGCTGGTCGCGTTCGAGCGCGGGTACGTGTATGTGGAACTGCCCGCCCCGTTGGCAAGCAACCGCGCCGGCACGGTCTCCGTCTTCCGTGATCCGGGCAACGGCGTCACGCCGATGACCGAAACGCCCACGCTGCCTTGGGTACATGCCATGCGGCAACAGGCGATCAACTTCTGTGACGCCATCCGCGGTGCGCGTCCGCCCATGTGCACCGCTGCCGAAGCGCTGGAGGACCTGCGCGTCGCCCGGCAGTATGTACGCCAGCTAAAGGGCGCTTAACGCAACGCTTCCTGTCCTATCCCACCGGTCCGGCTGCCGCACCACCGGACCGGTGGAGCTGCCCGTACGTTTACTTCACCAGGCCGTCTGGCGCCGTGTGAACACGGAATAGCGCTAGACGGCAGACACGCTCCACATCGGCCATGTCATAGGCGCACCAGAACGAATCACCGGCCGGCAGGGTCGACCCGTATATCGGATTGGGCACGAAGAGATAACCGCCATAAGATGAGCCGTGCTTTCTCGGATCTGTCGCATCCAGCACGGTCGACGTTACGCCGCGTCCATCCCCCGCAGTGTGCCCGCTCCACAGGCGGATGCTTCCCAACGCCGGATTGTTCACCACGCGCAATGCACCACTGGACGGCAGTTGGACCAACCGCCCGGCATTCACCAGGTGATACGGCAACCGCACCGATGCCTCGCACGTCAAGGTGCGCGAAGGCACGTGATACCGCCAGACTTCATGCCTGTTGCGCCCGTCCCGATCAGACCAGACCACAAGCATCTGGAGTGTCTCCCAATCCGTTCCATAAAGAGGTCGGATATCCACATACATCCAGGCGCCCGCATCGGCCCAAGTACGCCGGATGCCGTTGAGAAACCTTCCCCCTTCCTGCGTCCCCTCTTGGCGTGAAGGTGTATCCTTAAGATGATGCACTGATCGGCGGAGGGGTGGGATGGTGGAACTGGTGCGCCCGGCGTTGCAGCTGGCGCTGGATGGAACGGAACTGGATGCGGCACTACGGCTCGCCGCACACGCGTACCCTTGGTGGGACGTGCTGGAAGTGGGCACCCCGCTGGTGCTGGAGGCAGGGATGGAGGCGGTCCGTCAACTCGCCGCGGCCTATCCCGACCGGCCGATCCTGGCCGATTGCAAAATCGCCGATGCCGGCTATCTTGAGGCGTCCAGCGCATTTCGGGCGGGCGCCCAGATGGTAACCGTACTGGCGGTCTCGGATGAGGCCACCATCACCGGCTGCGTGGAGGCCGCCCGCGAATGGAACGGATGGATCGTGGCCGACCTGATGCACTGCGCCGACCCCGTAGACCGTGCCTGTCGGCTGATCGCATTGGGCGTCCAGATGGTCTGCGTTCACACCGCGCACGACAGGGGACCGTCGGGCGCCGGCGCGTTTGCCGCCATACCGGCCATCATCCGTCGATCGGGTGGGATGGTCGCCGTCGCCGGCGGACTGGATGAGACCGGCATCGCCGCCGCCGCACGGGCTGGCGCTTCGCTGATGGTAGTGGGCAGCCGCATTGCACATGCCGACGATCCCGCTCAAATGGCCCGCACGCTGCGCTTTGCGATGGGACGGGGTGGATGACACGTTCCATGCACGACATTCTGCACACCGTCGCGGACGAGTCGTCGACACTGTTGCGACAGGTGGACCCCGACGCGCTGGAAGCCGCCGCACAGGCCGTGGCGTCCGCACCGCGCGTCTACTGCGCCGGCGCGGGCCGCAGCGCGCTGGCCATCCGCGGCTTCGCCATGCGGCTGATGCACCTCGGCCTGCAGTCCCACGTCGCCGGCGATGTCACCACCCCCGCCATCCGTCCAGGCGATCTGCTGATCATCGGCTCAGGCAGCGGTCGCACACCCGGTCTGGTGGCCATGGGTCATAAAGCCCGCGATGTCGGCGCGCATCTGCTGCTCATCACCATCGATACCGCCAGTCCGCTGGCGCAAATCGCCCACCTGGTGCTGCAAATCCCCGCACCCTCACCCAAAGTGCAGGGCGATGTGCGTACCGTCGCCACCATCCAGCCCATGGGCGCGCTGTTCGAGCAGTGCTGCTGGCTGGTCTACGACGCGCTGGTGGTCCGCCTGATGGATCTGCTCCACGCCGACCCCGCCGACATGTTCACCCGCCACGCCAACCTGGAATAGCAGGCGGTGCTGTCGCACCGCGGGCAAGCGCCTCGCTGCGCTCCGCGCGGGCAAGCGGCCCTGACGGGCCGCGGGCATGTGCGGCCTGCAGCCGCACGGGCA
>CAZHSN010000183.1:0-7315 GCA_964535125.1 uncultured bacterium | reverse complement strand
CTGGTGTACCACTACTTCGCCAACAAAGAAGCGCTCTTTGAGGATGTACTCAAAGAGTTCAGTTTCTCATTGACCATCAAACGGATCATGCAGCACAACGCGCCGCCTACTTTGCAGGAGGCGGTGTATGCCGTGCTGGAGGCGTTCCTGCAGAAACATGAAGCCTGCGTGCAGGTTGGCCCGATGCTGATGCACGACTTGCACCGGAATCCGGCATGCGCCCGGATATTCCGGCAGATGGTGCATGCGAACACCTTGTCGTTCGCTGAGTTCCTGGAGCTGTACCGCACAGACGGCCAGATTCGGGAGGAAGTAGACTGTTTTTGGTTCGCCGGAGCATTGCTGGGGCTGACATTCTCGTTACTCTATATCTGGGGTAGTTCTCCAACAGATGAGTGGCGCGTCTGGCGCACACATTACCTTGAAATCGGCGTACGCATTCTGCTGCTGGGTGTGGTCGCACCGCAACATGCGGCGCCGATCTTGGCTGAGATTTCACGGCTTAAGATCGAACTCGAGGACGAATACGGTCCGGCCGAACAGCTGTTGATGGCACAGCACCATTTTTTGCGGAGCGGTGCTGATCTGCCTGCACAATACCAAGGAGGAACAGGGCATTGATGAACAGGTTGACGTGCCTGGTTGCATCCGCAGCCTGTCTGCTGGGTGCAGCCGTGTTGTCACTGCAAAGCGCTGCTGAGCCCCAGCGACTGACACTGGAACAATCTATTGAAACCGCTCTGCAGCACAACCGCGAACTGCGCGCCGTGCTTCAAGATGACCTGAAGGCGCGCTCAGCAGTGAAAGAGGCACAGAGTTCGCTGCTGCCCAACGTAGGCGCCCAGGCCAAATACACGCGCCTCGACAAAGAACCGACCACTACATTCGGCGGCCAGACCATTAAGCTGGGTGACGCTGATGACTATGGCGCAACGGCCACCCTCACACAGCCGATCGATATCACCGGGCTGATTCGAAACGGCGTGCAGATGTCCAAGTTGGGCTCCGAGGTCACTCGCCAGAAAGTGCGGATGATCCGTAACGCGGTCAACCTGCAGGTGCGCGAGGCGTTCTACAACATTCTGCGCGCCGAGGAGGGTCTGAAAGTCGCAACGGAAGCCGTCTCGAACGCAGAGCAGCGACTGAAGACAGCCAGGGCGCTGGTCGACGCCGGATCGTCACCCAAACTGGACATCTCCCGTGCGGAAGCAGCGGTCGCCGCGGCCGAACAGATGCGCATCTCCGCTGAAAACGGCGTTCAGATGGCCAAGTCGGCGTTCAACCTGGTGCTGGGTCGCGACATCAACGAGCCGGTCGAACTCACCCCCGACGCCGAAGCCGCTGCGCTGGACGGCAGCTATGACAGCTGGCTGAGCACGGCGGTGGCACGGCGCCCGGAGATCCGAATGGCTGCGCTGGGTGTGGAGTTGACAGACCGCGGGCTGCTGGCAGCGCGGCGCGCCATGCTGCCCACGTTGGGTGTGAGTGTGAACTCGCAGTTCAATCTGAAAAAAAGTACATTCAATTCCGAATCGGTCGTGCTGTCTGCCACTGCGGTGGTCAATGTACCCATCTGGGACAGCGGCCAGACTCAGGCGCGCGTTGATCAGGCACGGCATGATCGTGAGTCCGCGCTGATCTCACAGGAAGACGCGCGGCAGGGCATAGCCCTGGAACTGAAGCAAGCCACGCTGATGGCCGCAGAAGCCCAACAGAAAGTCGCTGCAGCCACCAAAGGACTGGAACAGGCCACCGAGGCTCTGCGCGTCTCCCGCGTGCGTTATGAAGAAGGCGTCACCAACCAGCTCGAGCTCAGTGACGCAGAGTTGGCCTACACGCAGGCGCAACAGAACTTGGTTAGCGCACGATTCGACTTGCGCGTTGCAAATGCACGGATTCAGAAAGCGATCGGCGAGTATGCCGATCCCAAGTGACCAACTCCCTGATTCGAAGGAGATTCAACCTTGAAACGGTTATTGCCTATATGCGGGCTCACAGTTCTGGCAGGCGCGGTACTATTGCTGAACGGATGCGCTGCCAAAAAGAAGGAAGAAGCACAAACCACCTCAGATGTCGCCGTGGCGGTCGCTGCGGCGGAGTTGGGTGATATCCCTCTGGCGATCACCATCACCGGCCCACTGCAGTCGGAAGTGGATGTACTGGTTCCTGCAAAGCGCTCCGGTCGTGTCAAGCAGGTGACCGTACGCGAGGGTGACCGCGTCACCACCGGTCAGGTGCTGGTCCAGCAGGAGTCGGACGACGCCCAACTGCGTTATCGGCAGGCCGTCAGCGCGGTGGCGATGGCGCGCGCCCGCTACCAGAAGGCCCTGACCGGTCTGGAGTTGGAACCTACCACCACCAATGTCAGCATTCGCACCGCCACTGCCGCACTGGATGCAGCGCGGGCGCGCCTGCGGGTGCTGGAGACCGGAGCGCGTCCACAGGAACGCCAATTGGCGCAGGAGTCTGTGGTAACCGCAGAAGCAAACCTGAAGAACGCAAAGGCCAATCTGGAGCGCACTCGCAGCCTGTACGCACGTGACGCGGTGGGTAAACAGACCTTGGATGCCGCCGAAACAGCGTTCGAAGTGGCTCAGGCCCAGTTATCACAGGCACGCCAGAACTTGAGCCTGGTCAAGGAAGGTCCGCGCAGCGAGGAGATCGATGCAGCCCGGGCAACCTTGCAGCAGGCCGAAGAGGGACTGAAGCTGGCCGAAGCCAACCGGGCGCAGCGCGCCCTGCGTCAGCAGGACGTTACCGAAGCACGCGCGGCTCTGGTAGCGGCAGAAACCGAACTGCATCTGGCGAAACTCAACCTGGAATACACAACCACGAAGGCGCCTGTCAGCGGGCTGGTCGCCGCCCGGATGACAGAACCCGGGCAGAACGTGGGCGACGGCGCCCCGGTGATGCGCATTGTGGACCTCAACCGCATCTATCTGGAGGCGCGTGTGTCAGAGATGAATGTGCGTCAGATCAAGCCGGGCCAACCGGCTGAGATCACTGTGGATGCTTATCCGGACGCACGCTTCTCGGGAACCGTCAGCCGGATCTACCCGGTTGGTAATGAGGCGTCACGGGACTTCACTGTGCGCATCAATATGCATAACGGACACGGCCAATTGAAACCCGAAATGTTCGCCAGAGGGCGCATCCTGGTGTCCGTACACCGCAATGTCACGATCGTACCCAAGGACGCCCTGGTGACGCGCGATACAGGTCAGGCACTGTTCGTGGTACGAGACAAGATCGCTAAGGAGACACCGGTGACACTGGGATACCTGGCCGGCAATAGCGCGGAAGTCAAGGGCATCAAGCCGGGTGACAAGGTAGTGGTGCAAGGACAGGAAAACATCACCGATGGAGACCGCGTCAAGGTCGAACAGGTAGCTACCGAGTGAACGCTGGAGGCGAAGGAGAGGATACGCAGCCATGTGGTTGACCAATACAGCCATTCGCCGTCCGGTGTTCATCTTGATGGTGTTCATCGCACTGGCCGTGATGGGTCTGGTCTCCATCTCCAGGATGAAGGTGGAACTGATCCCGACAATTGACTTCCCGTATGTCACCGTCACGACCGTATATGCAGGCGCCGGACCGCGCGAAATCGAGACACTGGTAACAAAACCGCTGGAAGATGCCGTGAACGGTATCAACGGCGTAAAGAACGTTTCATCCGTCAGCCAGGAAGGCGTCTCGATCGTGATGATCGAGTTCAAATTGGGCACTAACAGCGATGTGGCGGCTGCGGATGTGCGTGAAAAGGTCGAAGGCGTACGTACCCGCATTCCCCGCGAAGCGCTGGCGCCAACGATCAGCAAGTTCGACCTGAACGCCCGACCTGTGATCTACTTCGGTATGTTCGGCAAGCGCCCCTCCAAGCAGCTGCGGTTCATCGCTGAGGAGACCGTAGCCAACCGCCTGGCGCGCGTACCCGGCGCGGCGTCGGTCAGTGTCGTCGGCGGAGACATCCGTGAGATCCAGGTGCAGATCGATGAAGGACGGTTGGACGCATACGGTCTCTCTGTGCAGCAGATCGTCGCCGCACTGCAGGCAGCCAACTTGAACGTACCCGCCGGGCGCATCCGCGAACCCCGCCGTGAGTTTGCATTGCGTGTGTTCGGTGAGTTTCAGAACCTGGATGAAATCCGAAACGTACGCTTGACATCGATTACCCCAAAAGGTCAGGTACGTACATATCGGTTGGACGATGTCGCCACCGTGAGTGACACCGTGCAGGAGAGTTCCGAATACGCACGAATCAACGGGAAAAACAGCCTGACAATTGTTGTGCAGAAGACATCCGATGCCAACACTTCGGATGTCTGCGCGGCCGCACGCGAAGAAATCGAAAAACTCCAAAAAGAGCTGCCGCGGGATATCGAGTTTGTCACCACACTCGATCAATCGAAGTTCATCATGGAAAACCTGGCCGACCTGCAGATGGCGTTGACACTGGCCATCATTCTGGCGGTTCTGGTTGTCTACGTCTTCCTGCACAATGTCCGCGGCACGTTGATTGTGTCGCTGGCCATTCCTACGTCGTTCGTATCCACGTTCATCATCATCAACGCCATGGGATTCACCATGAACACCATGACCATGCTCGCTCTGTCGCTGGCGGTCGGCATTTTGGTTGATGACTCGATCGTGGTGCTTGAAAACATCTTCCGGCATCTGTCGCTGGGTGAACAGCCCGCGGAAGCGGCGTTGAACGGTCGGTCTGAAATCGGACTGGCTGCCATTGCGATCACCATGGTGGACGTCGTGGTGTTCGTGCCTATCGCCTTCATGGGCGGTATCGTTGGCCAGTTCTTCCGGTCGTTCGGTATTACCGTCGCCACGGCTACGCTGTTCTCGCTGCTGGTATCGTTCACGCTTACGCCAATGCTGGCGTCGCGCTGGTTCCGAGCCGGTGAACACGCTGACGCCGGTAACGACTGGTTCGCGCGCGGATTCGAGCGGGCGTACCAAGCGCTGGACCATTGGTACCGCAATGTACTTCGTCACGCGCTGGAACGCCGCTGGATGGTGGTGACCATCGGTAACACCCTGTTGATCGCCATCTTCCTGCTGATCTTCGGTTCGCTGTCAGGACCGTCGTTCATCACCACAGCGCTGAGTTTTGGAGGGATCATTGCCGTGTTCTCGGTGCTGTTCTTCCTGATCAGCCTTGTCTGGAAGCGGCACCGCGTTCCGTTGATTCGGGCCGGATTCTCAACGATCGGAGTCGGCGCTGTGCTGGCCGCCGTGGGATCCCTGGGATCGTTCCTGCCGGAACTGTTGCCATTCGGGTTCTTCCCCATGCAGGACCAAGGTAACATCAAGGTCTCGGTCGAAATGCCCGCTGGAACCTCTCTGGCGGCCACGGATCGCGTGATGCGACGGATCGAAACGACCATCGACAAAATACCCACTGTCCGCAATGAGATCGAATACATCACCACCAGCGTAGGCAGCCAGACGGGCAGCAGATATGTGGGGGGGGCCGGATCTCAGTATGGTGAAATCGCCATTACGCTGGTGGAAAAGCAGGCGTTGATCGACGGCATCACTGGCTGGCTAAAGTTTGGCAAGCACAAGGAGCATCTGCGCACCCGACGCGATGTGGAGATCGTTTCCGAAATGCGCTCACACATCGGTCAAATCCCGGGGGCGAAGATCATCATCAACGCGGTGTCATCCGGAGCGGACGGCAGCGGAGCGCCGATCCAACTGGAGTTCAGCGGACCAAACTCCGCCCAGCTCTCCAAGGTAGCATCCAAAGCGAGGTCTATCTTGGCCGGTATACCCGGGATTGCCGACCCGGATCTCTCATGGAAACTGGGCAAACCGGAGCTTCAGGTTAGCGTCGATCCGGAAAAAGCCGCTCTGGTGGGCCTGTCTGTGGGTCAAGTGTCCAGTGCGCTCCGAACTCAAGTGCAGGGTAACACCGACACGAAATACCGAGATGCGGGCAAAGAGTATGATATCCGCATTCAGCTCACCGAGTCACAGCGTGACAACCTGCAGCTGGTGGACGATCTGGTGGTCGGCTATGTGGCAGCGCGTCCGGTGTTGTTGCGCGATGTAGCCACCGTGCAGATGACCGCCGGCCCGACTAAGATCGACCGTAAAAACCGCGAACGCATTGTCACCGTCACCGCTTACCTGCTGGACGGATACTCGACCGGTAACATGCAGCGCCCCATTGAAGAGGCGCTCGCCAACGCGCAAATCCCGCCCCCGGGTATCCGGATGAACTGGGAAGGTGAAAACCAGTTGATGGCGGAAGAAGGCCGCTACATGGGTCAGGCGCTGATGCTGGCCATCGTGCTGGTTTACATTCTGATGGCCGCTCTGTTCGAGTCACTGCTCATGCCGTTGACCATCATGCTGTCATTGCCGATGGCTATGGTCGGCGCGCTCGTTGCGCTGATCATCGGCGGCAGTGCGTTGAACATCGTGGCGATGATCGGAATCATCATGCTGATGGGACTGGTCACCAAAAACGCCATCCTAATGGTGGACTATACGAACACCCTGCGCGGCCGCGGACAGGAGCGAAAAGCGGCCATCCTGGAAGCGGGACCCACACGTCTCCGGCCTATCCTGATGACCACATTCGCCATGGTGATGGGCACGCTGCCCACAGCCTTGGCGTTGGGACGAGGCTCCGAGTTCCGCGCTCCACTTGGTATCGCGGTCATCGGAGGTCTGCTTCTGTCCACGTTGCTGACATTGCTGGTGGTGCCGTGTGTCTACACCATCTTCGATGACTTGACCAACTGGATCGCCGGTCTGGGCAAACGGCGCCGGCCTACCCATACCGGCTGATCCCTTTGATCTGACGGCCGTTCATCCGGACCTGAGATCAGCCGATAAACGGACCTGCCTGATACGCATGCTGTATCAGGCAGGTCTGTGCATGTGGTGACATACCTTCTTGCCGGTGGGTTACAATGGAATGGACCTGCGCAGCTCAGCCTGTCGCTTTGTCCCTGGAGGGGTTGCATGCCAAAAACAGAGATCACACCGCGTGCCACAGATTATTCACAGTGGTATCTCGATATCGTCAGTCAGGCCGAACTGTCAGATTACAGCGCCGTTCGCGGCTGCATGGTCATTCGCCCCACTGGCTACGCCATTTGGGAAGCGATACAGCACGAACTGGATATCCGCATAAAAGCGACAGGACATCAGAACGCCTACTTCCCGCTGTTCATTCCGATGAGCTTCCTAACCAAAGAGGCCGAACATGTGGAGGGGTTCGCCCCGGAGGTGGCGGTGGTCACCCGGGGTGGAGGTGAGGAACTGGCCGAACCGCTGGTAGTCC
>CAZHSN010000182.1:0-7345 GCA_964535125.1 uncultured bacterium | reverse complement strand
AGTGGGCGATGATGTAGCTCTTGAGAAAAGACATCGTGCGATGGATTTCCTGCGCCCCCTCGCCGCGGTCAATGGCTGCCAACAGGCGATTGACGCGCATGAACATCTCCCGGTGCTGCCGATCCACCACAGGAAGATGGAGCAGTAACTGATCAGACCATTCGACTTGCATGAGGCCATCCTGTGTGGGTTATCGACTTCAGTGTACTTCAGAAGCGGTGTCTCCTATTGGTCACAGCATAGACCGATACTGTAAACATGGTATGGTACCATGTCTGCGGAAACGCCACAGGAAAGGAGCCCGTGCGATGAGTTCAGACGATGCCAAGCCTGACCCTCATGAACGTACAGGTCAACGCGACTCATACGTGACACAACGTACGCTCGGCCGCACGGCGCAGACCGTCAGCGCGGACTCCATGCCTCGCCCATAACGCATCCATCGCTGCGCAGCGCCTGACCGCCGAGTTCGATTACACGGAGGTGCTGCCGATGCGCCGCCTGACGTACCAGTTCGGCTGGCAATTGGCCCGATTCGCCAACTGGGCGGATCTCGTGGTCTTGGTCGCCATCGGGGTGGTGATCGCTATCGGCGCCCAGGTCGCCCGATACGCCCCAGTGATAGTCGACGGACCGGAGATCTCTTTGAACCCCGCCCATCTGCCGTATTATGCGGGCCTGTCGGTGGCGCGGATGTTCGCAGCCTATCTGCTGTCACTGGCATTCACGCTGGTGTACGGCTATGTCGCGGCCCGCAACCGGCGTGCCGAAGCGGTGCTGATCCCGCTGCTGGACATCCTGCAGAGCGTACCCATTCTCTCGTTTCTTCCCGTGGTGCTGCTGGGATTGGCGGCTGTCCTGTCGCCAGACACAGCCGCGGAACTGGCTTCCATCGTGTTGATCTTCACCAGTCAGGTCTGGAACATGACGTTCGGCTGGTACCAGTCGTTGACCACGATACCGGCTGAACTGCGCGAAGCTGCGTCGATGTTCCGATTGAACGGATGGCTGCGGTTTCGGATGCTCGAGTTACCGTTTGCGGCCATCGGACTGATCTGGAACAGCATGATGAGTTGGGCTGGCGGATGGTTCTTTCTGATGGCCGCGGAGATGTTTACCGTAGGTGACAAGGACTTCCGGTTGCTCGGTTTGGGCAGCTATCTGCAATCTGCGGCACATGCTGGCGACCTGACGGCCATTCTCTGGGGAGTCGGCGCGCTGATCCTGGTCATCGGGATGCTGGATCAACTGGTGTGGCGTCCGCTGCTGGTCTGGGCCGAGCGGTTCAAGCTGGAGACGGTATCCGGGGAGGCAGGTTCACGATCCTGGTTCTATGACGTACTGCACAACTCCCGCCTGGCGGCGCTGTTCAGCCGTGTGGTGTTTCGGCCGGTTACCGAGACGTTTGATGCAGTCTCTCTGCGACGCAGCTCAGCCGACCGAGCGTTGGCAAGACCCTCACCGGTCACCCGTCTGGTAGCGGTGTCCGCCTGGGTATTTCGTCTGGCGGTGATCGCCGCGCTGGCGTATGGCGTGGTGCTGGCTGCGGCCCTGCTGACCCGGGTCACCGGTACGGAATGGCGTGATGTTACGGTGGGCTTGATGGCCACCTTACTGCGTGTTACGGCCGCCATGGTGATCGCACTGGCATGGACCATACCGGCCGGTGTGGCGATCGGCACCAACCGAAAGCTGGCCGGATGGCTGCAACCTCTGGTTCAGATCACCGCCTCTATACCGGCCACGGCGCTGTTCCCGGTGCTGCTGCTGATGATGCTGACGCTGCCGGGCGGGCTGAATGTGGCCGCCGTGGCGCTGATGCTGATGGGTACCCAGTGGTATCTGTTGTTCAACGTCATTGCCGGTGTCAGCGCCATTCCGCAGGACCTGCTGCACACCAGTCACCTGCTTCGGTTGAGTCGGTGGGATCGCTGGCGTACGCTGATCCTGCCGGCCCTGTTTCCCTACATCATCACCGGCGCCATCACCGCCAGCGGCGGCGCCTGGAATGCCAGCATCGTGGCGGAATACACCCAGTTCGGCGGCAAAACCATTTACACAACCGGCCTGGGAGCGCAGATATCGCTGGCCACAGAGTATGGAAACTACCCCCTGCTGCTGGCGGCAACACTGGTAATGGTTGTTGCCGTGGTGGTCATCAACCGTCTGTTCTGGCGGCGCCTCTACCGGCTGGCCGAGACCCGTTACCGAATGGAGTAGAGAGATGAACCGAAATACAATAGTACATTTGGAAAACATCACACAGTCTTATCGCACCGATCAGACGGTGTTCGTCGCCATCGACCGGGTCAGCCTGACGATACAGGAGGGACAATTCGTCGCGCTGGTCGGCCCCTCCGGTTGCGGCAAGAGCACTCTGCTGCGGATCATAACCGGGCTGCAGCGGCCCACCGAGGGATCTGTACTGTACAAGAATAAACCGCTGCAGGGCGTCAATCCGCACGCCACTATCGTCTTTCAAACGTTCGCTCTGTTTCCCTGGCTGACGGTACAGCAGAACGTAGAGGTTGCCCTGAAGGCTCGAGGAGTTGCCCCCGGCCAGCGTACCGAACGTGCATTGGAGCTGCTCGACCGGGTGGGGCTGGACGGATTCGAGACCGCTTATCCACGCGAATTGTCAGGCGGCATGCGTCAGAAAGTGGGGTTCGCCCGCGCCATGGCGGTAGAGCCCGAACTGCTCTGCCTGGATGAGCCCTTCTCGGCGCTGGACGTGCTCAGTGCGGAGTCGCTGCGCGGGGAACTGCTGGAACTGTGGCTGAACGGCGGCATTCCCACGCGCGCCATCCTGCTGGTCACACACAACATCGAAGAGGCGGTCACCCTGGCTGACCGGATTGTGGTGATGGACAAGGACCCGGGCCGGATCATCGCAGACCTTCGCAATGAGCTGCCGCACCCACGGAAGGCGAAAACGCCTGAGTTCGAGGCGCTGGTTGACCAGGTCTACGCCGCACTGGCTGGCCAGACCCAGGCCGAGCATCTGGAAGTGGGAACCGCCCCGGGTGAACCCGGTAAGACCCGCGCGTTGCCGGACATCGCCATCGATGATCTGCTGGGCGTGCTGGAACACCTGGCAGAGACCTCCACGCAGCGGGCCGACATCTTCCACCTGGTGGACGAACTGCATGTCGACTCTGACCACCTGCTGCGTGTCATCGAGGCAGCCGAACTGCTGGGGTTTGCGTCGCTGTCAGAAGGCGACATCACCCTGAGCCCATTGGGAGAGGCGTTCGCCGAGGCCAGCATCCTGGCACGCAAGGAGATCTTCGCCATGCGCATCCGTCGCCTGCCGCTGTTCCAATGGCTGCAGCGGATGCTGGAAGCTGCCGACAAGCACCAATTGGAACGCGACGTGGTGCGGGCGGCCCTGCAGTTGGAGTTTCCGCCCGATGACGCCGAGCGTCAGCTGGAGCTAATCGTGCAGTGGGGACGTTACGCCGAGTTGTTGGCCTATGACGATAACCGGGGGATGATCGTGCGCGATCCCGGTCAGAATCAGGCGGCCTGACCGCTCGATTCCGGCGTCCGGTGATACTGTCATCACCGGACGCCAGCCCGCCTACCAGCCTTCGACGTTGATGTACGGCGTCTCCTGACGAAAGTTGGGAAGCATGGATCCTGTACCGGCACGATCCATCAGCTCAAAGCAATACTGCAGCCCTTCTTTCGTGTATGGCAGTTCGGCGGTATACCGGCCGTCCCCCTCGGTCATCGCTGCGCTCTGCCACTGCGCAGTGGATGGCATCGCTTTGTACCAGACACGCACCCATTCGATGCCGGCTGGCGAGTCAGCGCGCAGCGCCACCACCACCGTGCCTGCCTCGCGATCGACTTTAGCAGGAAAAAGCTGCGTTGTTAGCTGCGTATTCCGCGTACCCACCCGGTACCAGGCCTCTTTGGCCTCGGGAAACTGCCCGCGGGCGTTCCATCCACGTGGACGCAGCTTGTACTCTATGGAGCCGGCGGCGGGCATCAGCTCGCGAGGGAAGCGCAATGTATACACACCGGAAGCATCCGGCCGAGGGAAGTAGGTTTCGGCATGAGCCCGTCCGTCGGTGGTCTGCCAGACCAGGCGGCAGTCAGCCGCCTCCGGGATCACCCCGATAGCCTGCGCACGGAACACCACCGATCCATCCGACTCCGTGCCCAAGGTCAACAGCGGAAAGAACGCCGGCTCGGTACGCGCGGCCGTCTTGACAGCTTCGGCTTCGGCCATTACCTTTTGCACCAGCTCTACGTCCGCTTTCAGCCGGGGCAATTCGTTCTTCCAGTGGTGCGCTTCGGTATGACGCCGCAACGCTTCCAGGAAGGGGCGCCATCCCATGGATGTGAAGTCGCTCAGCCGTTTCCAATCGTCTCGGTACTGCTCGAATGCCTTGCGCAGCTGATCGGCATACCATGGGGCACCGGTGCGGCGCCACAAGCTGAGCCACAGCGCCGCCTGAGTCTTGTGCGCGTAGTACTCGGCCAAAAACGCCTGAGCACGGGCACAACGCGCCAGATACCTAGGTTCCCGTCCGTCCGGACCCGACGGGGCCGCGGCGTCCACCTGGTCAGCCAAGGCACGGGCGTCACGGGCCGCCTGCAGCAGCCAGTCAGCCACCTGTACGGGGTTCAACCGAGCGGTAAACTCGCCCTTCAGCAGCAAATCAGCATATTCATCTGCGTTCACAAACGCGCGCACCTCCAGGGGTGTAAAACGCGTCCATGTATCCAGATCATCTCCCCATTCCATCTCGGGTGCGATACTGCGGTGGTCGGGCCCGGCGCCCCGCCAGGTGTATACCAGCGGAACGATCGCCGATGTGCAATCCATCAACCGACGGGTCAACGGCCCCAGACGGGCGCCCAGCCGATCGCGGAACAGACCGTCCCAAACCCAGTCGGGTGTGTCGGGATCATATCCCAGCCGCCCCCACAGTTCGTACCAGTACCAGTCGCGATCGGTCAGATACTTGCTGTAGGCGTTGTCTACATAGATTGTGTTGGTGTAATAATCCGTGAGGGGATAATAGGCGGTCAGCGGCTCCACACAATACCCCTGGCCGTCGATAAAGCGCGTGGTCTTCACGCACCGCGCGACAAATGTCGGATCTCCCCAGGGAAAGATCCGATGCGTCCCATTCGCTCGGATCTGGTATAGGGTTCGGAAGGGTCGCGGGAAGTTGCTGTAGTCCTGATAGGAATAACTGCCTTTCCCCGCCATCCAGCCTCCGGTAACCTGGTACGGCAATCCCAATTGCTCGCCGTTGTACTTGTATTCCATATACACGGGACCTTTGTGGTTGCGTGATATGGCCTCCAGATCCGCCCGGTTGGTCACCCAACTGCGCGTATAGATGGGCCGGTCGGGCTGTCCAGCGCGCGTGACGCCCTCGATGCAGGCCTGTTCCCAGAAGGCGCAGGACCGTCCGGACTCCCCAATCCGGAAACCCACCAGCGCCAATCCGGGCACTTCACGGCACAGCGCCTCGAAACAGCGGGTGTTGTACTCCCGCAGGCGCGTCTCATCGGGCTCCGGGCCGGGCCTCCCCGGGATCGACCAGGCGGCGTGATAGGTCATCAGCCCGACATGGATACCGCGTTCATCGGCCATTTTCACGATTTTTTTGAGCTGGTCCAAATTCCGACGGGCTTGCGCTCGTCCAACCCCCACGTCAGGCAGATCATCGAAGTAAAACAGATAGGGAAATATATTGGGGAACAGCGTGGTCACCAAGTCGTAACAGGCGTGGATATCGAAGAAGTTCGTACGCGAACGCGCCAACTGGTCAAAGTGCATCTGCCAAAAGGCGTCGTCATAAAACCAAGATCCTTGATCCTCGAAAGCCTGCACGTGAATGAACGGATTGACGCCGCGCAGTCGGATGTACGGCGACTTCGCATGCGACTCGACCCGCTGCCAGCCGCGCCACCGCACCTGCTCAGCCAAGTCCAGCAGACCATACATAGCGCCCGTCGTATCACGCGCCACAATCACCGCGCGCGTGTCCGGCACACGGATGCTCAACACATAGGACTCCGGGTCATCCGCGAGTGTCTGGCCGGTCTGCGTCAACAGACCGGCGCTGTGCGGGTCAGCCACTAATGCGACGCGCACGACTCCCGCGGTCTGCGTAGAACGTTGCAGTTCGCGGTACCCGAACTGCACGCGAGGGTTCTTCGCGTGCGGCGAATCCAGCGTAAGCGCCAGCGCCGATACGCCTGCCGACACACACACGAAAAGTGTCACCATCCGATGCACAAGTTGGTACATGACGTCACTCCCAGGTGTTCATCGCAACCATGGCTGCCAAGGGTGTATTCGTGCCGGCCGCTACCATGTCCTGCTGAAGCGCGGAACATGGTGTGACGGCGGGAGTCGTCTGGTACCTGTACCATACAACCAGATACCGTAAAGGAGGCGCTTGATGAACCTGCGTAAGAGACCGCTGGCCGTGGCTCACTATTACACCTGGTATGGCACGCCGTGGGGCGCCGCCAATCGGTGGCTGCAATGGTCCGAGACGAAACCCAGCCGGCTGTTGCCCGCAGGAGCCGACCCGGAGCAGATCGTGTTCGAACCGGCGATGCGCCAGATATCTTCTTGCTGTTACCCGCTGATCGGCCCATATGACAGCATGGACCGCGAGGTGGTGCGCTGGCACTTTCGGCTGGCGCGGGCGGCCGGGCTGGATGCGTTGTTCATCGACTGGTGGGGTCCCGCCACCTGGCAGAAGCCGGCCGGTTGGACGCATGATGTGTTCGTCAATACGGTGTTGCCCGTGGCGCGAGAAGAGCGCTTTCCAATTACGCTGTTTGATGAGACGCCGCAGTTTGTGGATGACACACACCAGGTAACCCGCTGGATCATCGACGCCATCAAACGGTTTAGCCAGGAGCCGTGTTGGTGGCGCATCGACGGGTTGCCGGTATATGCGCTGTATCAGCTATGGCAGGGCAAACTCAGTGCGGCACAAGGGGCGGCGCTGATGTCCGCCGTGGAGAAGGAGACCGGCCCTGTCTGGTGGATCGTCGACCGCATGCTGCTGCGCACCGCTCCGGGTGACCGGTACGAACTGTTCACCCCCGACGAGTGGTTGAGTGTCCCTCAGGTGCGCTGTTTCATGGGGTACGCCATGTTTTCCACGCACCGTGTGTATGAACAGACCGACCTGGCGCCGCTCTACGCCGGATGGGTCAAACACGTGCATGCCGCCGGCAAACAGGTGCTGGTGCCGGTACATCCGGGACACGACAACAGCAAGCTCCAGCAGGAGCCGTGGTCCATTCCGCGGCGGAATGGGCGCACCTTTGCGGGCTTTTGGAACGCTGCGGCACAGGC
>CAZHSN010000181.1:0-7361 GCA_964535125.1 uncultured bacterium | reverse complement strand
CAAAACCATTGTGCCAGCCCAACACCTCAATTTACAGACGGAGTGTTACACAACTTATGTGATAGTCGCCGTTGGCCCTATTCCGACCATTCCTGAACGGTTGTTTGGATGTCGCCTGATCAGCATCTACCGCGTGCGGGTAGTCCTGTACTCATTCGTATGGTACACATCAGATGCCTAATGGACTGTTCGGCGGTTTCTGCATCAAGCAACCACGCAATAATACCGGCAAGGTGGTCGAGCATTGCCGGTGGCGGTACTGCCGTCATCACAACACATGGTAACTAAGGACGGTACACCGTACATTCCGGCGTCACGTGGCCCGCCGAAATGCATTTCCTGTTTCATAGTGTAACCTGTTTCCAGACCGACTCACGTATCACGAGACGATGTCGCAGAACAACGGCGAACAGAGGCTCTCGGTCATGTCCACCGAATACCGGCAGTGAACACAACAGGCTTCTGTTGCCCGAATGTCCTGGCCGTTTTTCGCGATGTACACCTACCGTGGACGCGCGATACGCAGACCTTCCGCGTCCTGCGACGGTGGTATTGACTATGCCTGAAGCAGTCATCATGTTGTCGTTAATCGGCTGGTCACCGGGTCGGTCGGAATTAACGGAACTGGATGTATGAGCACGGCATTGTTACATAGCTCCGCAAGATTTACGGATGGTTGGTAACCGTGGTTGCTCGTATCTACCGTCGCCGGGTTCTTTGCCAGAATGGCCGGTATAGCCAACCCGCCGTTAGCCCCTCTCCCCGCCCCTCTCGCCTCACACCGGCGCCGCGTGGAAACGGATGCGCTGGCGCTGCCAGGTATAGACCAGCCACACCGCGTCGGGGACGGCGACGAGTGTGGGATAGGAGTACTCGCCTTCGCCGCTTTCGACGGTGGTATGAGTGGTCCAGGTGGCGCCGTTGTCGGAGGAGGTCAGCAGTGTCAGCGGAGTGCGTCCCCTCTCCACCGGGTTGCAGGCCAGCCACAGCGTATCTCCATGCCGGCACACCGCGATGCCGCTGTTGTTGTTCGGCAGGTCGGTGGCGTAAGCCGCGCTCCACGTACGGCCGTCGTCAGCCGAGTCGCTGCGGTAGATCCGGCCGGCGGTGCTGCGCAGCAGCATGTGGATGTGCCCCGGTCTCGACTGCCATACCGCCGGTTGGATCAGCCCCTTGCCCGAAAGGTCGGCATGACGGCACGAAACGGGGTGTGCCGTCCAAGTGCGTCCGCCGTCACGGCTGATGGACGCATGGGCGTCCCATCGCGACGTGCTCTCCCATGAACAGCCGGCAATCCAGGCGCCGGAGGCCGACACGATCGGCGGCGTGCGGATCGGGCCGACCGGCTCCTCCGGCAATCCCAGCCGCACCGGATCGCTCCATGTCTCCCCGTCATCGACGCTGGCCGAAATCCAGGATCCCCAGTTACGAGGCGACCACCCGGTCTGGAAGAACAACCTGAGCGTCCCGTCCGCGGGTGCGAACAGTACCGGATTCCAGTGCGCGACAGGCAGCAGCTTGAACAGCAGCCGAGGCGGGGACCATGCCGAGCCGGTCCATACAGCGGCATACACGGCCGTGTCGGGGTCCCCCTCTCCGCTTCCTCCAAACCAGGCGACCAGCGGCCGTCCGTCTGACAGGAACGTCACGGTGGCTGCGTGGCAGGAACGGGCAGCCGGATGTGTAATAAACACATCGGGATGGCATACTGCAGGCATGAACATCCTCCAACAGGTTTCGCAATCGGGATGCGGAATGCACTCACATTACTGATATGCTATAAGAAGACCTGCAAACAGATGCCGGACAGGGCGAACCCAGCGGCCCTGACCGTGTCCACCTGAGTGTCAACCACCGGCAACCGGTACCATCGACAGTGACGGGGGTGACTGTATATGCCACTATTCCGGGGACAGCGGGTCCCAATCGCCGTCCTGTGCTGTGCAGCGGCAGCCATCTGCTGGTCCGGCATGGCGCACGCACAAACCGAAACCGCCGCCAGACTCACGCTTTCGGACGCCCTCAAGCAGGCGCTCGGTGTCAAGGCGACCCTCAAGGAAGCGGTCATCACCCGCGACAACGCCGCGTCTCGCCTCCGCAGCGCCGGGGTGAACGTGACCGCCTCGGCCGGCGCCGTGTCCACCCTGGACGATCAGCCCATGATGAACGGCCTGTCCGCCCGCACCTTCGGCTCGCTGACTTGGGAGGGTCTGGGAGGCCAGAAAGCTACGGCGGAAGTCAGCCCGTGGGGCCAGGGTCAGCAGCGCGCCGCGTTCGATCTGAGCGTGCGTCAGCCGCTCACCCGCGGATCAGGCAAACTCAGTGAACGGTATGACCGGCTGGCCGGCGCGCGCAATGACCTGCAGGTGCAGGAGAAGCAGCTGTACCTCACCCGCCAGTCCACCGTTCTTGCCGTGGTCGAGGCCTACTTCAACGCCGTACTCGCGCGCGAACAGGTAGCCGTTCAGGAAGAGGCGGTCCGGTTCGCCGAATCGGCCGCTCAGCGCGCCCGTGATCTGGACAAGTACGGCATGGTGCTGGGGATTGACCTGACACGAGCCGAGGTGCGCGTCGCTCAGGCGCAGGATCAACTCAACGGCCAACGGCGTCAGTACCGCGATGCGCTGGATCGGTTAATGCTGGCCATCGGTGCAGGGGTCGGCCAGACACCGGAACTGGTGGATACCGTACCGACGGGTCCGCTCAGTGTTCCGGATATCAACGCAGCGATTGATCTGGCAATCCAACAGCGCGCCGAGTTGTTCCGCTTTGACCGCCGGATGGACGACCAGCGCCGCGCCGCCGCGCTGGCACAAGACCAGATGCGCGCCAGCATTGACGCCGTCGCGTCGTGGCGGGCCGCGGCCGGTGACGAGGGCTTCATGCGCTCATCAATGCTGAAGAACGACTCCACCAGTATCGGCATTCAGGTGAATGTGCCGCTGGATCAGCGGATCATCCGCGAAAACCGTGACGTGGCCAAGCGCAACCTGTCCATACTCACCGACCTGCGGGCTTATCAGGTCGAGCAGATATTGAACGAAGTCCGCGCCGCCTACCGGGCGCTGGATGCGGCGCGCACCACCCTAAACATCTACACGGATAACCTGAAGGTGGCCCAACAAAACCTGGATATCGCCACACAGATGGAGCAGGAAGGACTGACGGACAACCGCAACCTGCTGGAAGCCCAGCAGGCGCTGGTGGATGTCAACAGCAATATTATCTCCGCCCGGGCGCGCCTGTACCTTGCGTCAGTGAATGTGTACTACGCCATGGGCGATGACGTACTGAGGGTGTTGAATCTGCAATGAAAAACATAATGGTCTGGGTCATACGCGTCGTGCTGGTAGCCGCAATCATCTTTGCCGGATGGAAGTGGGGTATGCCCTGGTACCGCACGCAGTTCGGCGCCAAGACATCAGAGGCGTACGTCCCTACCGCCAAAGCGCGCGAAGATCGACTGGTCATCAGCTTTCATGAGATCGGCACCCTGCAGGCCGAAAAGTCGGTTCCAGTGGTATCCATGGTCAATGGCAAGATCATCTATCTGATCACCGAAGGCACAGTGGTCAAAGAGGGCGACAAGATCGCCGAGATGGACACCAGCGAACTCAACCGGGAAGTGCAGAACCAGATCCTGAATCACAACAACGCCATCGCGGAAGTGGAAAAAGCGATGAAGGATATGGAACTGCTCAAGAAAAGCAACGAAACGCTGTATGAACAGGCCGAAATGCAGCAACGCTTCTTCGAAACCGAGATGGAACGGGCCGCATCCCGTCTGGAACAACGCAGAGAGTTGTTCGAACGGAAGCTGGTGACCAAACCGGAAGTCGATCAGGCACAGATCGATTACGACTCCAAGAAGCTGTCTGTGGAAAAGGGCAAGCTGGATCTGGAACTGAAGGCCAAGGAGAATAAGACGCGCGAAGACCAGAAAGCCGCTGACATACGAAACGTGCAGTTCCGGGAGACCATGGCGCGCATGCAGCTGGAGGACGTTCAGCGCCGCATGAAGAACGCGGTCATCACTGCGCCGGCTCCCGGCCTGGTGGTGCTCAGCGCCGATTGGACGCCGGAAGGCCGCCGTAAACTGCAAGCCGGTGATAACGCCCGTCCCATGCAGACCATCTGTCAGCTGCCGGACCTGCGCAGCATGCTGGTGAAAGTGAAGATCGGCGAGGCCGATGCTCCCCGACTTACCGTGGGCATGCCCACCATTATCCGGCTGGAAGCCGTACCGGGCAAGGTGTTCAAGGGCGAGATCAAAGAGGTCACCACCATCGCCAGCGAGGCGATGCCCTGGGAGGCGGGAGCCACCCCGGGCAAGAAGACATTTGATGTCACCATCCGCGTGCTGCAGTCCGATCCTTCCACACACCGCCCAGGCATGACCGCCGATGTGGAGTTCATCGAGGCCACCATCGAAAAGACCGTGTTCATTCCGCATGAGGCGGTTATCGAAGAGAAGGGCAAGCAATTTGTCTATGTCAAGACAGGCTCCGGCTGGAAGAAGCGCGCAGTGACGCTGGGACGCAGTAATGACATGTATGTCGCCGTCACCAAGGGGTTGGCCAAAAACGAAGTCATCGCCCTGAAAGACCCTGTACAGGCCGAACAGGAAGCGCGCGAAGCCAGAGGTGAAAAGGCGAACGGCAAACAGACGCCTCCTCTGCCCAACGAGACACCATAATGGGTATTCTGGACGCCATTCAGACCGGACTCAGCGAGCTGCTGTCGCACAAGTTGCGCAGCATGCTCACCATGCTGGGTGTCATCTTTGGTGTCGCTGCGGTCATCGCGATGGTTTCCATCGGCGAGGGCGGCAAACAGACCATGCTGGAGCAGATCCGCCAGATGGGGATCGATGTGGTGTATGTGCGTCGCGCGGTGGTCAGCGGTGAGTTGGCTGACCGGGCGCGTGAAAAGTCGCCGTTTGGGCTTACATATGGCGACGCGATGCGCATGAAAGAGACCATGACGTTCGTCAAACGCATCGTACCGGTACGGGAAGTGTTCGCCGACGTCAAGACCGGCGAAAAGCCGGTTCCCGTCAAGATCGTGGGCACTACGCCTGACTATGCGGAGATCACACGCAGCCAAGTGGAAAAGGGGCGGTTTCTGAACGAAGAAGATATGCGGCTGCACCGCGCCGTGTGTGTCTTGGGCGCCAACGCCAAGCGCGAACTCTTCGGATTCCATGAATGCGTGGGACGCACCGTGAAGATCGGACGACGTATCTTCCGCGTGGTGGGCCAAATGGAGCCGAAAGAGGTGGGGGCGGCCAAGGCGTTCGGCGCACTCCGCGACATCAACTCCGATCTGTACATACCTGTGGGGGTCTCGATCACCGACTTCCAGCTGTACTCCCAGCAAGCCATGCCCACCACGACTCAAGGGGTGATGGAGATCATGCGGCGCCTGATGACGCGACAGAGCCGTCAGCGCGCTCAGCTCACCGAGGTCATCCTGCAAGTTGACAACGCAGAAGCCACTGTACCTACCGAAGCGGTTATCCGCAAGTTGTTGAACCGTCTGCATGGAGGTATCCGGGATTACGAGATCATCATCCCGGCTGAACTGATCAAACAGAGTCAGCAGACCCAACGGATATTCAACATCGTCATGGCGGCAATCGCCAGCATTTCGCTGCTGGTCGGTGGCATCGGTATCATGAACATCATGCTGGCCACGGTCACGCAGCGCACTCGTGAGATCGGCATACGCCGATGTATCGGTGCTACCCGATGGGACATCATCCGCCAGTTTCTGCTGGAAGCACTGGTTATCACCTGTATCGGTGGCGTAATCGGCATCGGTATCGGCGTCGGCGGCGCTCGGTTGATCTCCGAGTACGCCGGCTGGCGGACCGTTGTATCGGTAGATGCGATGATGCTCTCGTTCGGCGTATCTGTCTTCGTGGGCATCGTGTTCGGCTTGTATCCGGCGGCCCGTGCCGCACAGGTAGACCCGATTGAGGCGCTGCGCTACTCATGATCACCAACGGAGCTATACCATGCCGTTAATCGAAGTCAACAATCTTCAGAAGACCTACCGCATCGGGCAGGTGGAGGTACCCGCGCTGCGTGGCGTAAGCTTCACCGTCGAAGAGGGCGAGTTTGTTGCGATCATGGGTCCGTCAGGGTCGGGGAAGTCTACCCTAATGAACCTGCTGGGATGTTTGGACCGCCCCACCGGGGGGCGGTACATCCTGGATGGCCGGGATGTGAGTCGCTTAAGCGACGCCCAGCGCGCGGCGGTGCGCAACACCAAAATCGGTTTCGTGTTCCAGAGTTTCAACCTGTTGCCGCGACTGCCCGCTGTGGCCAATGTCATGCTGCCCATGCTGTACTCCGGCAGGCGCAAGAACCGGAAACTGGCCCGTGAACTGCTGGACATCGTGGGGCTGGGCGACCGGGCGCATCACACCCCGGTCCAGTTGTCAGGCGGCGAGCAGCAGCGCGTGGCCATTGCCCGGGCGCTCATTAATGATCCACCGATTGTGTTCGGTGATGAGCCGACAGGAAACCTGGACACCCGTACCGGTGACGAGATTATGGCGATATTCGGCGATCTGAATAAACGGGGCAAAACCGTCATTATCGTGACACACGAACCGGACATCGCACGCCGATGTAAACGGCTGCTGCGGTTCCGGGATGGACTGCTGGAAGCTGATGAAACGATCCAGCAAGACTCCACACCGCTTACACCACCGGCCGAACCCGAACCCGTACCCGTGCATGACAGCTGAGAGCCGCAGACTGCCTCCGATCGCCGCGGTCACAACAGACATGCGCGTCGGTGCGTATTACTTTCCCGGATGGTGCGAAGAGAGCCGATGGTACTGCATTCGGGCCAACCGGCACACCCAGCACCCGTTATTGGGGTACTATCGCGAAGGGTCGCCTGAGGTCGCCGAGTGGCACATCCGCTGGGCGCTGGAGCACGGAGTCAGTTTTTTCGCCTATGACTACTATATGGCCGGCGGAGCCGAGTATCTCGAAGCCGCATTGCGGAATGGACTGCTGAGAGCGCCCAGCGTGAACCGGTTCCGGTTCTGTATCGACTGGTGCGACCACCGATCCCCGGATCAGATGACTGCTGATGAGATTGTACAGTTTGCCGATCACGTCGTGCCGTCCTATGTCACCCACCCGTCCTATTTGCGCCTGGACGGCCGTCCGGTAGTGATGTTCTTAGGCGGCGCGGGTCTGGTGAACAACCTGGGCGTCGACGGAGCGCGCAAGGCGTTCGATTACCTGCGCAGCCGGTGCGTACAGGCTGGAGCGGGCGATCCGCTGCTGGTGTTTAATGAAGGGTACGTACAATCGGCTCAACACGTGATCGACAGCTTC
>CAZHSN010000180.1:5243-7392 GCA_964535125.1 uncultured bacterium | reverse complement strand
GGCGCATATCCGGACATGTTGAACGCCAGTTCGTTCCGCCAACTGCCGTGCGGCGGTGCGAGCGGCGCAGGACGTCCATTCAGCGCCAGCCAGCGGTCGATAACTTCCAATGCCTCTTTGGCCTGGTCGCGCGCTTGCAAAACCGCATGCAGCGCCAGGGTCTCGCCTGGCTGTACCGGTATGTCGCGGATGGCCCGGCGGGTGTTTTCGCGCATGTCTGGCCCGACCGCAGGCAACTGAAGCCCCATCAAGTGGTTGCGGTGGCCTTCCAGCCGGTTGGGCGAGCTGAACACCACCGATGCCGGTCCGTGCTTTGGACTGAGTTGTTTGTGCCAGGCATCCCAGAGCAGTCCCACCAGTGCGCCATCCTGACGCAAACCCACCGCGGGGATCGTCACTTTGTATGGATGCGGAACGGTTCGATTGCGGTCCGGATGGTCCGGCAGGATATCGAGCGCGGAGGAGGACTCTTCGCCGGTGTCCAACCACTCCAGCCCGGGAACGATCGCATCCTGGCGGGGCCGGTTTACACCCTCGCCGGCGTACAGCATCGGCCCTTCCAGCGCCCGGTAGCTGGCAGGTTTGTCAGGAGTAGCGCGTACCGTGTAACTCAGCCAGTCAGCGCCAGGCTGTGCGGAAATGGTTGTTTCAACCCGCCAGGTGACTCCCTGTGACGCGATGGCTCCATGGAACCGCAGTTCTCGGCCGCGCGCCACCGCCTGCATCGGCCGGAAAGGCAAATCATGACCAGCAGTGCTTAACAGTCCAAGACGGGGTAACAGTCCGACCGTGCGCCACTGCGCACCACGCCGCGTTTGCAACTGTCCCCACCAGAGGCCGTCCGCACCGCGAACCATCGCCAGACGGCACACACCGGTGGAGACGACCGCCTGATCGCCGGAAACGCGTACGGCAGGTTTCGCGTCATCCTGTACCCGCGGACGGACCGTGGTCACCCATAGCGGAGCGCTTGCGGCGTGCGGATCACCATGCAGTCCGCCCATAATTGACACCCAGCCCAACTCAGAGGCGGTCTGAATCTCCCATTCCGCCACGCTGACGTCGTTGCGTACTGATACCGGACCACCGGAACGGATGCGCCGGGCGGTCATGCCCGACGGCAGTTGAAGCCACGCCGAGGCATCAGGCGCCACGCTATCGCCGGTATTGGACACAAACAGCCGCACACGAACCGGTTGACCCGGGCGTGTCTGCATCGCGCTGCATTCCAGATGGGACACCTGCAGGCGAGGCTGCAGGGTCGCCCGACGCGTTACCGTCCGGTCGCCCAGGTCGACAGACACCGTAACGGGCACTTCACCCACACGCTTACCGGTCAGGCGGATCTCGGCTGTGTGTGTGGCGCCGGACTTCAGCGCGGGAACGGAGACAGATGGCGGGACAGAGTGAAGGGACTCTGTGACGCTGACACGCAGTGTGGCTGCCGATGTGGGACTGGTGCCCGTACCACGCACAATCACCTGCAGCAGCGCGGTGCTGTCGGGATCGGCGCCTGATGGCTTCAACTGAACACGCTCAATCTGCAGCGCCGCGGGGGCATCCGGTAGCCACTCCACGTCGTCAATCCACATGTTTTCGGCTTCCAGTCCGAGCCGCGGTGCGATCATGATCCACTTCACGTCGGGATTCGCGGAAAAGTCATACCCAATGATCGCGCGGCGCCATTGTCCCTGTTCCTCCGCCGCTGCATCGGGAGCCACCCAAATCACCCGTCCAAAAGGCAGTTCCATTGCCCGGGACGACATTGGGATCACGTGCATCTGAGCCGCGAACGGCGGCGCCGACGGGTCTGTGCGGTACCAGACGGCGATGGCGCCGCGGGTCTGCGACAGCATGGCGCCTTGATCTGGCGTCCCGGGTGTCCAGGCGCGGTTCGCGCCTATCTCTCCGGGCGTACCCGGGGGGCGATGCAGATGCAGTGAACGTTGGCCGGTGTGCGCCGTGTCGGTTACGATCCGGGCGCCGCCAATGGACGCCCAGTCGATCGCCATTCCGGAGGCGTCGATCGCCTCGAAGCCGCCATTGGACACCGTCTGCGCCCAACCCGGAGCGGCCAACGCCGTCCACACCACCATGGCGCCAACCATCCGGCGCATGCATTCCTGTAGTCTCTGCATCTGATACCTCC
>CAZHSN010000180.1:0-5143 GCA_964535125.1 uncultured bacterium | reverse complement strand
TCGCACCACATCCACGAGCCATCGGGTAACTGGGCATCGGCCGCGCGGTCGGCCAGGGTACGCAGGTACGGGTCAAATTCGGTGTGACCCAGCCGGTGCAGCCAGCACAACCCGTTGATCAGGTTGTACACCTCATGTGTCCGCTGACCCTCCCGGTCGCGCTGCCAGGTGGCGTGCATCGCAGCCACCGCCATCTCTTCGGCCTCGGCGGCCTCGGGGGCGTTATACCGGCGGAAGAGCCAGGCCGCCGCCGCCAGTCCATCCGGACCGATACCGTTGCAGTTCGTCGTCCATGTTGGATCCAATCCGTTGACCGCGAACCGTCCGGTGCTGGATGCCTGACGCATCAGCCGATGAACCGCCTGCAGCGACCGTGGATACCCGATGAACGGGGCGAGGCGCAGTGTCACGCTCATCGGCGCGTCGTATTCCAGCGCCACTTCGGCCCAGAAACGCCGGTCGGCAGACGGCGACGCATCCGGTATGCCGATCAGGCGAATCGGTGGAACATCCCAGGTGATCGCCACCGCGCGTGAGAAGGTCATCTCCAGCGGCCCGGGCGGGTCGCTGCCGTTATCCCCTCGGATCAGCAGATACCGGTCGGCCGGCAGCACCAGCGGGTCGGTCCCAACCACGCGGTGTTCGACGCCGTCTGGCAGCACCAGGAACTCAGGCCCCCAGCTGCCTGGCCGGAACCAGTGTCCGTCGCGCAGCAGTTCGTTGATCTGGATGCGCACAGGCCCGGTGCCTGTAAACCGGAACGTCAGCGCGCTGAGCCGGCCGTCATCGCCGGGCCAATGCTGCGCTTGTACTTCGGCATGGTGACCGTTCATCGTCCACAGGTACCGTCTGCGGACGCCGCCCAGTGCGGGGTGCGCCTCGCCGGATGTCATCGTCTCCGTACTGGCCCAGTCACCGTTGGACTGCCGCCAGGCGGGCTGAATAGCGGCCACCGGCAGCACCTCATCCAGTTTATGGGTCAGCGTTAACGCCGGCCGGTCCCGCAACGGGCGAATGTCAATCGGGCGGCGGTCGTGTTTGAACGCAAACAGGTAGTCGTCACCGGGCAGCCGTGCGGAGACCACGCCACGGTATAGTCGTCGAGCCAGTTCCAACCGTGTGACGGGCGTCAATCGGCTCTCGTCGGCGAGCGCGACCAAACTGCGGCTGGAGTCATGCACGAAATGGACCGAGGGGTCTTCACTGTCATCGAACGATAGCAGATTCCAGCGGGGATCGAACAAACACTGCATGTAGTTGCCGGCAATGGCGTGCATCCGCTCCGGGGTGTAGGGCGCGAACTGCTTCAGGAGCGGTGTTTGCCGTTGCCCTACTGTGATGCGGGCAGGCGCCGCACGGGCGGGTACCGAGAGACCGATGCGTACAGGCGTCCCTAGCGCAGCCCATCCGTCGCGCCCTTTCACGCTCACCTCCAGCCGGTTTTTCTTCCCTGGTTGGATGATGCTGGTTATGTCCGCTTCCATGCCGCCGGTAAAGCTTTGCAGCGGTGTCAGTTTGCGCCCATTTAAAGCGGCTTGAACGAGATCTCCCTGGATGGCCGGTATGGACAGGCCCAAGCTATGGCCTGTCCAGCAGGCGGGCGCAGTGAATACCCGTACGAAGCGAGCGATGCCGGTTGTCCGTTGTTCGGGTCGAGCCGTCTGGAGGCGATCGGCAATCCAGTGCTGGGAGAGATCCAGCCGTGACAGGGTTCCCGCACCGGCGGAATACAGTTCCAACTGGCTGAGCAGCGCACCCCAACCATCCTCGGGATGATCATCCTGGAACCTGACCCAGACACGCGCGCTGGATGCCAGATGGGGGGTTAAATCGATGAACACCCGACTGCCGTACCGTTCGTGGTCACGGTATGTGGACACCACGGCGAAACGGGTGCCGTTGGTCGAGACCGACACGCGAAACTGGGTGTTCAGGTGCATCAGCAACCAGGCAATGCGCGCACGACCTGGGGTGAACCGGTATGTGTAATACATCGACGATCCGTCGGCGATGCGTACCAGCGGGCGATCGGGATGGTAACCGATCTCCCGGACTACCGACTGCTGTGCGTCCAGACTGGCGGTCTCCGCCGCATCGGTTGGCCGGAATACGCGGATTGGGGACACCCTCATGTGCGGCCTCATAAAACAACAGGCCGCTCCAAAGACTGCGGGGCGGCCTGAACGGTCAGCTATCCGTTACCCGTCCTGTTCCGTGTCATCCATGGGATGTTCGGGGGGTTCGGGTTCAACCGGCTCATCGGGGACGGCCGGTTTCACAGGTTTGGCCGGTTTGGCTGGCACGACTTCGGACTCCTCCGGTTCCGCCGGTTCAGTGTCCGCCGGCTTGGGCGCTGGCGCAGCGTCGATCACGAAGATAACGCGACACCGCGAAAGAAAGAACGCCTTCCGGTTCTCCATCAGGATCTGATCGCCAATCTCATTGGTCACGATCACGCCGTCTCTACGGTTCGAGCGCTTGGCCGCTTTGACCGTCAGCGGATGCTGGCCCGCGAGTTCACGCGCCTGATCTACACTGGTGGTATATTGGACGATCCCGTTCTCCATTAAATACTCGTGCGGAGGCACATTGATCGGATCCGGATAGATACGCCGGTTCGACTGATCAGTAATAGTGGGCGCCATGCTCCGGGACATTTTTAGGCCACGGGCATCCACAATCAGACACGTATATGCGGTCTGGTCATTGGGCTCGAACGCGTCTGCAGGCAGAGGCGGGAAGAAGCGGGTAAGCAGCACCGCGCACTGCCGCCGGGTCAGCGGTACATCCGGCGCTTCTGCGGGTGAAGCGAAGATGCCGCGCCGGATGGCCCAGGCCAGCGGTTTGCGTGACCAGTCCACCAGCGCTTCCGGGTCAGGCAGCACGCTGACGTCTGCCCGTTCCAGTTCCGCGGGTTCAGCCTTCATGCGGATCAGGCAGATGGTCGCGCGCAGCGCGCTGATCGGGCCTTTCTCTGTAATGTCCACTTTGGGGTCGTTGGCCTCGCGCGTCTTGCGGATACGCGCCAGGATACCGGCAAAGTCCGGTGTGGCGATCACCGCATCACTGGCGAAGCGGCCTCCCGTTCCAGCCGACAGCCATCCCTGACGGGTGACCCATTGGACGGCTAATTCTGCAAACCGGGCGGCCTCGGCGGTGTTCGCAGGAACTGTACTGGGCCGTCCGTCTGAGTTGTCGCCAGGCGATGGAGGTATCGAAGGCTCTACGGGTGCGATCTTCGTCAGCAGTTGGGTGGCCAGCTTCATGGCGGCGTCTCCCACCGTGTTAGCCGGCCCCGAAGCCTTCACGGCCCAACCGGGTTTGACTCTGCCCGTGCTCAGGTCGATCACCCGGGCATACAGGGTAATCTCCTGACCGATGGTCATACCGGAGCCCAGCACCAGCAGGTCGGCGTCCAGTTCCTCTTTCAAAGCGGCGGCCTGTTCAGGCGTCAGTGCATCAATCGCGGGGTTCGCGATGGAGACGGCCCGAGCGCCTTTGATGAACTGAGCGGGTTCCAGCACCATCAGGGCCGGGGACTGCAGCAGTTCCTGGTAGAGTATGTCAGACACGACAGTGGCCTGCTCGACGGGTACGCCTTTGAAGCGGGCGATCGCCACAGTCTGCTGGGCGAAGGCGTTGGCAGGCGCCAGCGCGCACACCAGCAACGCGAGAAGCACACCCGTCCACCGGGTGACTTGATCCGCCAATCGGAGATGGTATAAAGCGCTCATCGGTTCGGTACCTCCCGCGGTACGGTGTCTCATGCTGACAAACGCAGGAACGGCGCGTTCACGCGCGTCTGCAACGGCTTCACAAGATGACCTTCCATGCCGATATGATATCACGTAAGAAATAGGTATGGTATCTGTAAGACGGCAGTGTCTCCTTACACGCGTCTATCTACGCATGAGGTGTCTCACGCAAGCTTCACACTGCGATAACTCGGCACGATCCAAGCGATGACCATGCAGTCACTCGGTCGCATTGACGCGCATCTGAAGATGGGGCTCATCGCGGCGGTGTCGCTTGTGCTGCTGGGCGTTATCTGGACGATCCGGCAGCAGCACATCCGGCAGGAATACGCGCTGGAGGAACGCGCAGCGCGGCAGCAGACCGCCGATCTGTGCCATGTATTTGAAGAACACGCCAGCCAGACCATTGGAGTGGTCTCACGGGAGACAGGATTTCTGAAGCGGTTGTATGAAGAGACCGGCCGCTCACGAATGCTGGATGAACTCACTCAGAGCAGCCGGCATTACCAGGGCGATTTGTACAACCTGATCAGTTTCATCAACCGCGAGGGCATGCTGACGTTCAGCAGTCGTCCGGACGCTCAAAAAGTCAGCGTCGTGCAGCGCCCCTTTTTCGCGCGGCACAAGGCGAACCCGTCAGCCCAACTGCTGATCGGTGCGCCGGTACTGGGACGCGCGACAGGCAAGTGGTACATTCCGATGAGCCGACGCCTGGATGACGCGCGAGGGGAGTTCTCCGGCGTCATTCTGGCCAGCGTCAATCCGCACTATTTCAGCAGCTACTACCGAAGTGTGGATGTCGGCCGTCACGGGCTGGTGCTGCTCTGTTCCCCTGAGCATGGAGTGGTCACGGGCATCATCTCGGGAGATGACGCCGTGTACCGCCGTCCCGATTCCCGCACCATACCGGACGCCATCCGCTGGGCGGACTGGGACACCCGCACGGATCTGCGCGCCGACTATTTCGATGGTCATCCCCGCATCTACAGCTACCAGCGGGTTCGCGGCGCGCCACTGGTCATCGTGGCGGGAGTCTCACTGCAGGACAAGATGGCAGGCCATCTGATCCGAAAGCGCACCTATACTTGGATGGCGCTGCTGGCCTCTACCGTGGTGCTGGTATTCGCCGCGCTGAGTCTGATACTGCTGCATCGCGATGAACAGCGCCGCAGGGAATTGGAGGCGCGTGAAGAACTGTTCCGAACCACCGCGCAGGCGGTGCCTGAGGCGTTAATAATGGTGGACTCCGGGCTGTCCATCCGGATGTGGAACGCGGCCGCGGCGGACCTGTTCGGATGGGAGGGTGATGGCGTTCAGGGGCGCGACCTATTTGCCTGCGTCCCGGCTTTCGATCAAGCCGATGTGCTGCGAGCAGGACTCCTGGCATC
>CAZHSN010000179.1:0-7425 GCA_964535125.1 uncultured bacterium | reverse complement strand
GACGTAGTTCACCCGGATCCGCATACCCCGACGCCCGGCCCCGCACGGAACCAGCCGCAACCCGGTAATCCGTCGCCCTTCACGTCCCCATTCCGGGTGCAGATGCATCCGGAAGTAGAGGGGATACCTGCCGGACCGCTCGGAGACCAACTGCATGTAGTCATCCGGAAACCGCTGTGGAGGAAGCACACTGAACGCGCAATCCACTTGACGGCGTTCGCGCCACTCGGGCGCATCGGCGCGTGTCCACCACAGGCTCAGTTCGCTAACTGCTTGCTGAGAGTCTGGGCTGTCGTAAGCGATGTCAAGCTCGATTACCGGAACATGCAGTGTGTCCGAATCAAACGCGGGCAGCGTGATCTCCGGGCGGTCTCCGGTCACCTCCAGCGTCAGCCATCCGGGTTCGCCGTCGAGCCGCTTCAAGTCCTTCAGCGCCATGTCGGTCCACACGGCATCAGCGGGGTCGTTGAACTCCCAGCCTGAGGGACGTTTCGCCTCTGTGTTGTGCCAATATTTGGGCCATGGCCAGCCAAACTGCGGCTTGTAACTGCCCGGTTGGGTCGGATTTTCAGGTGACAGCGTGCCGCCGGATACAACACCGAATCGGTCTATCGGCACACGCGCCAATGTATCTTTGATCACGTCAATGGGATTGGGCTGACGCTGCAGGCCCATCGCGGCACGGTCCACCCACGGCAGGAACCAATAGTCCCATTCGATACACCACATGTGATCGGTGGCTCCGACCACCGGTCCGTGCTTCCAGTACACGCCCCGCTCATCGACGCTCAAATGACGCCACAGATACTCGTTCATCGAGGCGTCGAACTCCGGGTCGCTGGAGAAGAAACGCAGCAGCCGCTCGGGTTGCGGCTCTTGGGATGCGTTTTGGTGCATGATAAAGGCGGGTTCCGGCATGCGATCGTCCTCCCAGGTCCGTATGATGTTAATTTCGCCGTGCGAAAGGTCCGATCCTGCGGACCGCCTGTGGCGACACGGCGCTGCAGAGGAGGATTGCACCTGAACCGCGTACCATGACACTGACGCACATAACGGAGGCGACATGCTCAGCAGATACTTTGACACCGTCATGGAACAGCTCCGTCAAGTGGAGCAAACTCAGCGGCCCGCAATCGAACAGGCAGCCGAGTGGATGTGTGAGGCCATCGCCGCCGGCGGGATGGTCTACGTGTTCGGCCCCAGCCACGCCGGACTGGTCGCTCAGGAGATGTTCTACCGCGCCGGCGGACTGGTTCCGGTGTCGCCGATCCTGCCTCCGGGATTGACCTGCGATGTCCGCCCGATCACGCTGACCTCGGAGTTGGAGCGTCTGAGCGGCTTCGCGGAACGGTTCATGCAAGCCGTCCCGCAGCAGCCCGGCGATACCGTGCTGGTGCACTCCGTCAGCGGACGCAACGCCGTGGCGGTCGAAGCCGCCGTCTGCGCACGCGAGCGGGGCGCGCGCGTGGTCGCTCTGACCAATCTGACATACTCGCGCAGCGTATCTCCGCGCGGAGGCGCCGCCCGCCTGTTCGAAGTGGCCGATCTGGTGATCGATAACTGCGGCATCGAAGGCGACGCGGTAATCCCTGTGCCTGGACAACCCATCCGCTGCGCGCCGACATCCACCGTGATCGGCTGCGCCATCGCCAACGCGCTGGTGGCCGAGACGGTTCAACGGCTGCAACAGCGCGGCATCGAGCCGCCGGTGTTTCTCAGCGCCAATCTGGACGGCGGCGACGCACACAACCGCACCCTCATGGAGCGGTACCGCGACCGCCTGACCTATCTGTAAGGCACGAAAGGATCGTGATCCCATGAGTTACACGCTGGACCACTTTGTGGAGCAGATCCAGGCATCCCGTCAGTTCTTCCTCAAGCATATCGAAGGCGTCGACCCGTCCATCATCGACTGGAAGGGTGGTCCGGGATGCAAATCCATCCGGGAGACGCTGCAGCATCTGATCGAGGATGACCGCGCCTCTCTGGACGCGCTGCGCACAGGCCAGATGCCCGACTTTGCGAACATCAACGAACCCGAAACCGACTGGAACCGCCTGCAGGAACTGCTTTCCGAAAGTCATAACGCCTTGGTTGCGTTCATTCGCGAGCGGTTCGCCGACACGCCCTTGGATGCACCGATCACCCTGTGGGGCCAGCCCATGTTGTTGGGAGACGCACTGGGACACCTGACACACGAGGACCACTTCCATGCCGGGCAGGTGACCTACGTGCGGCTGATCAACCAGCCGGAATGGGACTATTACCAGGCCATTTACGGCGCACCGGAGGTCTAGTGCCGGTACGCCAGAACAAAGTCATTCGGGCCATCGGCTGGCGGCCGATGGCCCGAATGGTTACCGCTGGCCGGCCATGTACAGGGCGTACAATATGGGCACCAGCATCTGCACAAACAGCACCTTGAAGATCATGGCCAGCGGATAGACACTCGCCCATCCCAGCACCGCCATGTCCGTCTGGGTCTGTGCGTTGGCCACGCCCAGCGCGGGGGGATTGGTCATGCACGCCGCCAAGGCGCCGCTGGACTTCGAAAGGCGCATCCGGAAGATCCCCAGCATCAGGGTCAACGTCAACACCACCGATATGGTAGTCACCAGTGCACCGGCGGCCAGCAGTTGCCAGCCATACTGCGTGAACACCTGGGCGAACTTTTCGCCGCCGGACGTTCCCGCCCCCGCCAGGAACAGCATCAGCCCCAGTTCGCGGCTGATGTTCTTCGCAGCGGGCGGAACATAGAGATGCCACCGGCCAATTCGCCCGAAGTGACCGATGATCAGGCTCATGATGAATGCGCCGCCAGCCACCCCCAGCTTCAACTTCATACCGAAGAACTGGAACGGGATGACTCCCACGGCGATACCCAGCAAAAGCCCTACCAGGAACGGGAGGATATCGGTCTCGTCGGCGGTATGCGCCCCGCCCTCCAGCCGGTTGGTCACTTCGGCTACACTCGTACGGTCTCCCACAATGCGGATATTGTCACCGATCTCAAGCGACGTTTGCGCATCCGGTAGAAACTCGATCCCCTGACGCCGCACGCGGGTGACCAGAACGCCGTACCGGATCACCAGATCCAGGTCCGACAGAGGGGTATTGCAGTACTTACGCTGCAGTACATCCACATCGGCATGGGTGATGGCATTGTTGTTGTCCCAGTCCACCGACGTCTGCTCACCCAGCAACATCTGCATCCGGTCCAGTTCGGGAGCGTCACCCACCGCCCGAACAATATCACCCAGGTGCAGCACCAGGCTGCCGGAAGCGGGCATCACGTCATCGCCACGGCGCACCCGGGAGATGTTGGCGCGTATCATCCGGCCAGGGTTGATCTCGGCGATCGTGCGTCCCTCAATCGCCGGGTTGGTGACGCGCAGCGTGCGGCGGGTGATTGCGCCATGAGCGGCCTTCTGTTCGTCTTTGTACTCCTGCTCTTCCTTGTGCTGATCCCGTTTCAGCAGTCTGGGCAGAAACTGCAGCAGCAGCACCGTGCCGACCATGCTGTAGGGATAGGCGATGGCGTAACCAGCCACCGCGTTACCGCTGGCCAGTCCCAGCGTGGCCGCATCCGGCAGCCGGTCGATCACTTCCTTTGCGGCGGCCAGCGCCGGTGTATTGGTCATCGCGCCGCAGAACAGCCCGGCCGCGATGTCCGGCTTCAACCCCATCAGCACCGCCACAGCGCCGGTGACCAGCAGCGCGGAGAGAATGCTCACCGCCGCGATCGCGACAAAGCGCAATCCGCTGCGCTGGAACGTACGGAAGAAACGGGGACCGGCTTGAAGTCCCACCGCATACACGAACAGCAGTAAGCCCACTACCATGACATCTTCGAGCTTCACCGCTTCTTCGATACGCTCCGCCAGCACCGGGTTGGCGGTCCAATGTGGTGCGACGTTCGCACCCAGGTGTCCGAACAGCAGGGCCATGAACAGCACGCCCGTGGCCCCCAAGGATATACCGCGTATCTTGAAGTGCCCGATCCAAGCGCCCAGCGCCAGGATCGTAAACAGCACCAGCATTTTTTCACCAAGTAGAAACATGCGTCCTACCTCCGTGAAAAATAGTACAATATCGTTACACGGAGCGCAACGCAATCGTGAACACGTTCACAAAACGGATGGTTGCGGCGGCACGCGTGGCGGGGCTACACTGAGGCGTGACTCCTTTCCGTCAGTTGGATCCATCAAGCATGCGCATCTCGCGATCACCCATAACGACATTGACCGCCGCGTTGATCATCGCGGTGCTGGTGTCGTTCTTCGATCCAATCCTGAGCCGTCCGGATGCGACGGTGACCGCTGTGACGCTGGCGGTCGTGGTGGTGCTACTGATGATTCCCCAGACACACACGGTAATGCTGGTGGTGTTATCGGCGGGGGTGAGTGTCTTTGCGGTGCGGCACATGTGGCAGCCGGCCGCGGGCCTGGTCGCTGGTGAGGCGACGACGCGGATCGTCGGTGAGGTGATAATGTGGTCGCTGTGCGCCCTGTTCAGCGCAATCGCCGCGCATCGGTTGATCTGGCGCGGTGAGGAGATCATCGGGCGCATCGCGTTCCAGTGCGCCATCAGCGTGTACTTTGTGGGACACGGCATGATGAGCCTGGCAGAGGGGCGCCGCAACTTCCCGTACCTGCTGATGGCGGTGGGTGTGCTCGCGATGATCAACATTGCCAACGAAATCGCCGTCTATCGCCGGCGCCTGGCCCAATCCAACAGAGACGATGTTAACAACGGGCGCCAACCGTCCTGACGCGCCGCCTATGCCCCTCATCTGCCCCAGGGCCAACCACAGGAGCAGCACCAGCGTCAGCGCTCTGCTCATGTACAACAACCAGCGGGGAACGAGCGGCAGCACGATATGCAGGAACGCACCGTCTGCACGTGTGCGCGCTGACGCCGCGCCAGATGGGAAGTGGCTTCCTGCCGGCAGCCGCGTTCTCGCCGGGTGCGGTACGCAACCGTATGGCGCCAAAGAGACACATCCCCTTAGGGGCGCGGCCCCACAGGAGTCGATACGATACTCTTGGCCAGTCGGATCGATCAACGCCGCCGTTCGGGCACCACGTTTGGCGAACACGCCATGCGCCCCGAAGCCCCTGTACCAATGGATGAGCGACAACAGTCAGGCGTCTCCACTGACCTGTAGGCAGCTATTCACATAGGTGCCTACAATCCCGCCCCAGCACTGCTATGGTGCGGAGCAGGTTGCCTGCCACTATCGCCGCATGAACTCCCGTGTCTGCCTGATATACGAAGCCAATGATTGATGCGCTTGCCTCAACCGGTCTTGGAGTCGCCATAATGCGATGTCCGCCGATCTCACTCTACCAGCGAAGTACCTGATACCCTCAGCCGCCGTGTCGCAAATCACCGGATTGGTTGCGCTATGCATCGCCAGCAACGCTTCCCCTTTCATGATCGTGCACGCTTGATGAGAGCGGTCATAATACGGACTAGCAGTATCACGGGTAATACAGGCACCACAGTTGTAAGCACAACGGCAGACATCGCATACATATCGAATGTCATACGTAACTCATTCCACCAAGAGACAAGAGGCCCCATACATAACGCGCCCTGAAAAGGCATTATATGTTTGAATGTGGCGTCCACACATATCATCCATAATAACACGCCAATAGACAGTATGACCTGACGCGGCTGGATGATAGCCATACTCAGCATTAGTAGCACAGCCAGTGTGTGCACGCCTATATCGACATAGACCTCACGATGATCATGATGAACTACAAGCCGCTCATTTAGGTTATATAAAACAATCAGTATCATCAGTAAATACAACAGTCGCTTATGGCTCATGTGATTATACCTTGGTCACGCTGCAACGGTTAATCCGCTCTTTGCTGACTATTCCCAGCGCATCTGCAGCAGCATGAGTTAATGGCCATGCGCCACATAACCCATAGTCATCCGGATAACACACATCATCGATTCGACGCATTTGATGGTTATATACCTCCACACGCCCCAGACGATATTGGCAGACATAACCGGACCTGAGTTTCAGACGGCTTGTTTTGGACACGCGCCTCACTGCCACGCCTGTATCGTGAATTACAGCCAACATCACGTCATGCCGCACCAACGCCAGATCATCACCGAGAACACCCAACTCATCATCGGCAAGCAGTCCGTAACCGTGGACCATGCGCTTATCGGTGGGTACTCCGTGGTATTCAGGCAGGCTGAGCTTTCCGCCTGCTGCACTGTATCGATCTCGGGCGGCCGTAATACACCTGAGACGTGCGTTGATCTGCGTTGACCACTTGCGGAGATCCACACGTTTCACTCTCTTTCCACTGGAACACACATAATGATACATGTTCGGGGATATGGATTCATTACAGTACAACACGCCGTTGCACACCAAAGAGTCTCCACATGTATCGATATACTTGCGAGCAGACGTGATCACATCCGGAACCGGAGCCATACATGATGTAATGTCGAATATACGCCCGTTTGACGCAACGGTATATACAGCGTTGTTTCGGTTCGTACATACGGTAACGCTGTTGACGCCGACATCGACGATGTATATGTCGTCCACTGCGCGCACAACATGCCGCTTTCCTGTTGCCCTTAAATACACGGAACCCAGTATGCCTGACCTGTTTAGTTCTGTTCCCGTAACCAGTATATTCAGGGCTTCATGGCCTGACACGTGACACTCACCCCTTCCATATGAACGCATGATCACTCACCGCTGCAGATGCTTCAACATGAAGCCAACGCCACCAAGCAGCTCGCTGTGAAGACTTGTACGCGTCACCAATCAAATTCACAAACACGGCGCCATGGTTATCAGTGAAATCTAGGCAGATACTGTATCCATTCACCGCCGTGATCATTCCTTGGCGATTCAACGCGAGCCGATGCACACTCCCACATAGCGTTAGCCCAGTCTCCACAATGGTACCATGGCGAGTGTTTCTTTCTATCACCAATTGCCGTATTGGACTGTTTATTTACGCATTCGCATAAGGCCTTTTCAAACTCAATACGCATGTCTACAGCAACATCCTTAAGCAAGAATTGCCCTCGCTCATACATGTCATCGTTATGAATGACAGATCCTGGGAAATAGCCCATATTTCTGTATGATGCTCGACTCCACGTATTTGGCTTATCGCACTTAATCTTACATGGTAATATATCGAAATGTAAGTACGCATGATCATATATAACAAAACCAGTATGCCTTAGCCAGCTGTCTTCAAATATGGCCCTTCGTATACGAGCCATCCCACTCGGGTCCACCGCAGTCATCACTCCCCCGTTGACATAAGCATACCAGTTCACGCCATCCAGCACGGGGTCGCGCTGGGTGAAGACGCCGGCCGCGGGGTTGTAGAACCGCACGCCCAGCTGCAGCAGCGGCAT
>CAZHSN010000178.1:0-7733 GCA_964535125.1 uncultured bacterium | reverse complement strand
ATATGTTGCCACGCATGAAGAAATGTCACCAAAGGTGCACACTTGGAGGCGGGGTTCATCCCAACTCAGGGGTGAAGCGCGGCGCTTCGCGCCGCACGGGCATGCGGCCCTGCGGGCCGCATGCCCAGGGCAGGGTGCATGGGGATGAGGCGTCTCGCTGCGTGCAGCGCCGACATCCCCGCGGCCCTTGCGGGCCGCCTCATCCCCGTGGCCGAAGGCCACTTTACCCCCTGTACACAGTGTCTAGCACCGCGAGACGCCTGCCCGCGGAGTCAGCACCGCCTGACAGACGGCGTTGGCTCTATATAATGAACCTGCATGTGCTGGCGTACGAACACAGGGAGGCTGTCATGGCGCAGATACCTTCACGATCGTTACCTGCTGCGCGATGGATGCGCACAGCGTGGAGTGCTCCGGACAAGTGTATCGCGGCGCTGAACGTACAGGAGAGGCCGTACGGCGCTCAGCCGGACGGACGTATGGACTGCACGGCGGCGTTTCAACGCGCTATTGACGACACGGCGCAGGCAGGAGGCGGGGTGATCTATGTTCCCGCCGGACGGTATCGCTTCACTGGACCGCTGCGGCTTAGACAGGGGGTCACGCTGCGTGGAGACTGGGCGCCGCCGTCGGCCACGCAGGGACGGGTGACCGGCACCGTTCTTCAAATAGAGACGCCGGCCGGCGATGAGCGAGGCACGCCTTTTATTACCATGGAGAAGGTCAGTTGCCTCACCAGGCTGGCCTTCTGGTACCCCAACCAGAGGGTGGACAATCCGAAACCCTATCCCTGGACGATCGATGTGACGCACCCCTCCAGTTGCGGCTACACCGTACGCCATGTCACACTGGTGAACTCATGGCAAGGGCTGAGCAATGGAGCGCTGGATGGACAGTGTTATAACGTGGCGCTCTACAGCGACATCTGGGGCACGCCGCTGCGAATGGGCATCCATATCGAACTGGTGCTGGACATCACCCGCCTGGAGTACCTGCGCTTTTCGCCCGATGTCTGGATACAGAGCGGCCTGCCCGGTGCACCGGTCAATACGCACGCACGCCAACAGCTGATGCGCCTGCTGCGCCAGGCGACGGCCATTCGTGTGCGCCGATTCGACTGGTGTCCCATCTACAATGCGCGGATCACCGGATACGGTACCGGACTGTGGCTGGACGGCAGATCGGAGTCCTCTCCGCCCGGGTCGAACGGCGAGTTGTACGACGTGCACATCACCGATGCGGTGACGGCCTTGCGGGCAGACGCCATCCAGCACCCCGCCTGGCTGATCAGCCGCAGCACGCTGCATGCACCCGATGGGCACGCGTTAATCGTGGATCGGTCGGTGCGCGCTCCGCTGCAGTTCGACCGATGCCGACTGCATGGCCGAGTCGACACTCCGGAGGGCGGAGACGCCACGCTGGCGTTTGCTGCATGCCGTCTGGACGGAGATGTCGACATGCAATCCGGCAGACTGATGCTGTATGGATGCCAAGGCTCGGCGCAAATCCGCACAGCGGATACCGTGACGGTACTGGTATCCGACAGCCCTTCCGTTCGGATCCACGCGAAACACATCATTCGGCGTCCCGCCGCACCTGCGATCGCAGATCCCGGACCGTCCATGGCGCCATTGCCCTACTTCCGGCCCGGCTCCTCACGCGTGCTGGACGTGCGTTCACTCGGTGCGCGGGGAGACCAGGAGACCGATGACACCCGCGTCTTTATGCGCGGATTGTCGCTGCTGGCGCGCGGCGGCGGCACGCTGTATGTGCCGGCCGGCCGATACCGTATAACCGGTCGCTTGCGCATCCCGTCCGGAGTGGAGATGCGCGGCATTGCCGAAGGCCCGTGCCATTCGATGGTACCGGGAAGCTGTCTGTTGCCTGAGTCGACCGACGGTCCGTTCATCACGCTGGAAGCCCGGTCATCGCTGAGAGGACTGTCAATCTGGTACCGCGATCAGGATCTCGATGTGCCGAAGCCTTATCCTTGGAGTGTTCAAGCTTTGGGACCTGGCATCCATCTGCGTGACGTCTGCTTGAGCAACGCATGGCTGGGTGCCGACTTTGCCAGCGCCGACACCACCGGACACGTGGTGGCGGGGTTGACGGGATCGCCGCTGAAAGAGGGGCTGCGGATCGCGAACGCCCGTCACGGTGCCGTGGAAAATGTACAGTTTGTGATCCACTACTGGGACCGTAACGACTCCAAACTGCCCTCGGGCAGGCACGCGAGTGATGATGGGATCGCTCTTCAGGCGCGACAGCTGGTGGCGATGCGGTTCGGGCGCTGCGGCAACGAACGCATCCGCAACACGTTCGCGTACGGTGCCCAGACGGTATTGGCGTTGGAGCCGGGTTTCCGCGGATTAGCGCACCTGCACGGCTCCGATGGGTGCCGGTACGGAGTGGTCGCTTCTGGGGATGCACAGGCGGTGATGGCCTGTACCAACGCTGCAGGCTTCCTGGAACGCTGGCCGGCCGGTTTCGTGACACTGCCCAACTTTACCGGGCGGCTCGATATGGTAAACAGCTCCAGTTGGGGCGACATCGGGCTGGTCCTGAAGCTGGAAGGAACGGGAGAGACGCGCTGGCGGCTGCTGAACGCTGCATCGTTCGAAAGCGTTATCCGCCAGCCGCGAGCCGTCATCTGGGGCATTTGGGGCGCTCATGTGCACGCCATGCTTTACGCCAACTGGGATCCTGTACAGGCGGACGGCTTGCAGCTCGTGTTCCGTGATCTGCCGTTCGCCGGTGAACAGGTATCGCACCGCAGGCCGGCCCAAGCGTCCAGCGTACACAGTGCGCTTGAAGGAGCGGAACGCGCTGTGGATAACTGCACGCCCACGAAGTGGAGCAGCGGCCCGGAACCGCCTCACTGGTTGGAAGTCGATCTGCAGACGCCCCATGACGTCTACGGAGTTGAGCTGATTCACACCGCCGGCGCCGGAGTGGAGCCTCAACTGACCACACATACCTGGCAGCTGCTGGGACAGGCGCCTGGCTCGACAGAGTGGATCATGCTGGACGATGTGACAGACAATACCGCCGGGATTACCGCGCACCCGGTGGATCGGGTGTTACAACGGGTGCGTCTGCACATCGACAAACCCACGCAGACTAACGACCCCCATGCACGCATCCATGAACTGCGTGTATGGGGTGTACCCATACAGGAGACACATTCATGACATCCATCCCTTCAGAAGTCCAGCGGTTCATCGACATTCTTAACCTGAAGCGGCACCCTGAGGGAGGATGGTACGGCGAGACGTTCCGTTCACCCAACCGCGTCACTGCGGACGACGGACGCGACCGTGCCGCCATGACGTCCATCTACTATCTGCTGGGGCCGGGCGACCAGTCTGCCTGGCACCGCGTGCGCTCCGATGAGATCTGGTACTGGCATGCGGGCGGCGTCTTAGCTCTGTATGACCGTGACGCGAATGGGGTGGTCACCGAGTCGCACATAGGCCCCGATGGCCCGTTCCACGCCGTGCGTCTGGCCCGGTTCTGGCAGGCGGCCAGACCCGTTGACCCCGAGGGCTGGGTTCTGGTCGGCTGCGCGGTCGCCCCGGGATTCACATTCGAGGATTTTGAACTCGACGCGAAGCCCTGACAGCACGGGCAACCCTTCAACCCGTAACTCTGACAGCCTCTGTACCTTGGCAAACAGCTCCCAGATCGGATAAGATAGGCATGGCTAACTTTTTTAGCGGAGGCTTATCTATCCCATGCAGACGGCAGCGACGCTCAGCGCCAGTCTTGAGGATTACCTTGAGGCGATCTACCATATCGTGCGAAGCAAAGGCGCGGCGCGCAGCAAAGATATCTCTGATCACCTGGCGGTGAAAGGCCCGTCGGTCACCGGGGCGTTGCGGCAGTTGGCCAGCCGGGGTATGGTGCACTATACACCGTATGATCTGGTCACCCTGACACCGGAAGGCGAGCAACTCGCTGTCGCCATCACCCGCCGGCATGAAATCCTGCATGGCTTTCTCTCAGAGGTGCTGCTGCTGGATGAGGCCACCGCAGAGACCACCGCCTGCCAGTTGGAACACGTGGTACGCGGTCCGGTGTTGGAGCGGCTGGTGGCGTTTCTGGAGTTCGTCAAGAGCTGCCCCAGGGGTTCACGGCAATGGCATGCCGCCATAGACGGAGCCGCCGATCCCTCGGATCATCCGCCCTGCCACCCCTGTCTGCGTCAGCAGATGAGCGACTATGTGTTGCGGGCCGGAGGCGATCCCACTCCCGGGACCTCGCTCGCGCTGTCCGACATCCAACCGGGAGAACGCGCCAGAGTCGACCACATCGAGGCCGAGGAAACGCTGCGCCGACGGCTGCTCGATATGGGGTTAACTCCGGGCGCCGAGGTTGAGGCGTTACGCACCGCGCCGTTGGGTGATCCGGTGGAGTTCCGGGCGCCCGGGGGTTGCATCTCACTGCGCCGCCAGGAACTGCGCGGGATTCGAGTAACACGGCTGTGAACGGCTCACCGTGCCGGCGACACGCTGCGTGGTGTTGTGTCGCATCACAAATGTTAGTCAAGCCTAACATGACTATCAGAATTACAATAGACCACTGGATGGGAGACGCCCGATGACTTGCATAACATGGCCCAGACCCGCCATTATCGCCTTAGCAGGTAATCCCAATGTCGGCAAGACCACGCTGTTCAACCGACTGACCGGGGCCAGGCAGCATGTCGCCAACTACCCCGGCGTGACCGTGGAGCGGCGCGAAGGCCGATGCCGGGCAGGCGAGGTCGAGATACAGGTTTGGGATCTGCCCGGAGCCTACAGCCTGAACGCACAGGCGCCGGACGAGCTGGCGGCGCGGCAGTCGTTGCTGGATGACCGACCGGACGCGGTGGTCAACGTGGTGGATGCATCCAACCTGCAGCGGAATCTATACCTGACGCTGCAGCTGCTGGAACTTCAGTTGCCCATGGTCGTGGCCTTAACCATGCAGGATGTGGCCGAGCATCGGGGCGCCCGCGTGGATCCCGAGAAACTGTCACAAGCGCTGGGGGTGCCGGTCGTTGAGGTCTGCGCCCATCGAGGATATGGCGCCGATGCGGTGCTTCAGGCCGTACACACCATATTGCTTTCGGGATCCACACAGCATCAAACGTCTCGCGGAGTCCTTTATCAACCGCCCATCGAGCAGGCGCTCTCGGAACTTATGGAACTGTTGAGCGCACATCAATTGGCCGAACCACACCGCGCCCGGTGGACCGCCGCGCGGCTGCTCGAAGGCGACGCTGTAGTCGAAGCCACTGTCAACGACTCCGACGTCATGCGGGCCATACAGGCGATACGCCACAGGCTGGGTCACACACTGGGAGAACCGGACGCTGCCATGGCTGCCGATAGATACCAACACGCCGCGCACCTGCTCAAGTTGACCGTCATCCGCACCGCTGCACCCGCCCGGTCCGTGACGGAGCGGATTGACGCCATCGTGACGCATCGCTGGCTGGGGATTCCGTTGTTTCTAGCGGTCATGTACGGCGTGTTTCAGCTGACATTCCTGGCAGGAGCGCCCTTGATGGATGGGATCGAGCAGATCATCGCGGCGGCAGCGGCCGGGGTTAGCCAATTCTGGCCAACCGGATCGGACAGTGTGCTGCGGTCGCTGCTGGTTGACGGCGTCTTGGGCGGAGTCGGCGCCGTACTGGTCTTCTTGCCCAACATCGTGCTGCTCTTCCTGGCGATCTCGATACTGGAAGGCACGGGCTATATGGCGCGCGCGGCGTTCATTATGGATCGTGTGATGCATACGTTCGGGCTTCACGGCAAGAGCTTTATTCCGTTCCTGGTGGGGTTCGGCTGCACGGTTCCGGCGATCATGGCGACGCGCACCATCGAAAACCAGCGCGACCGGCTGCTGACGATGCTGGTGCTTCCGCTGGTCAGTTGCGGCGCGCGCCTGCCCATCTATGCGCTGATCATCCCGGCGTTCTTCCCAGCGACGCTCCATGCGCCGCTGCTCTGGCTGATCTATGTTATCGGACTGGTCATGGCCGGGTTGATGGCGCATCTGCTGAGCCGCACGGCACTGAGAGGAGAACCGGCGATGTTCTTCCTGGAGATGCCTCCGTACCATCTGCCTGCCATTCGGGATGTGCTGCTGCAGATGCTGGAACGCGCCTGGCTCTACCTGTCGAAGGCGGCTACGGTGATCCTGGCGATCTCGGTGCTACTGTGGGCGCTGAGCACCTACCCGCAGCGTACCGAGTTCACCCGCGACTACGTCGCGCTGCAGGCGGAGGCCGAACGCACCCTGTCGGCACACCCGGAGAGGCTTCAGGCCCGAATGGAAGAACTGGCTGCAGCGGAACAGGCGGAGCGGCTGGAGTATACCGTCACCGGACGCCTGGGGCGCTTCATGGAGCCGGTTCTGCGGCCAATCGGCTTCGACTGGCGGATCGGCTCCGCGCTGATCGGCGCGGTCGCTGCCAAGGAGGTGTTTGTGGCGCAATTGGGCATAGTCTACGCGGTGGGAGACGCTGACGAACACTCGCGGCCGCTTCGGGAACGGCTGAGGTCACAGTATACGCCGTTGACGGCCTGGTGTATCATGCTGTTCTGCCTGATCAGTTCGCCCTGCATGGCCACCGTGGCGGTGACCCGACGGGAAAGCGGCTCATGGCGATGGGCGGCGGTGCAGTTTGTCGGATTGACGGTGCTTGCCTGGCTGCTGACCACGCTGGTCTACCAGGCTGGTTTGCTCCTGGGATGGGGAGGGTAACCCATGCCGGAATGGATGGAAGCGCCGATCATCATGCTGGCCGTCGGGCTGGCAGGCTGGTTCTTGTGGCACCGGTACGGCCGTTCACGGCATCCGGTTGGACCCGGTTGTACCGGATGCCCGGGTCAGCGGGCGTGCACCCTCAAGCGCCCGGAACACCTGCATGTCCACGGCGGTGCATCGGCCATGCCGTGTGACACCGCCAGTGAACCGATCGATAACACAACGACAACGGACAGGAGAGGATCCGACACATGAACACTAAGCAGACCCTCAGCGCCGCACTGTGCGGCTTTGCACTTATATCCAGCGCACTGGCCGCGCACGCCTGCTACAGCGGCCTGACCATTGTCCCCACAGCGGATGTACTGGAGCATCGCGAGTGGAGCATCGAATACCAGGTCGATGGGGCATTCTCTCCGTTGACCGGTACCACCAATCTCTTGAACACCCAGACGGGTGTTGCTAACCGGCTGGAACTGGGGATCGACATCGATCTCAACCGCAAGTCAGAGACGCGTGCGCTGCTGAACGGGAAGGTCAAGTTGTGGGACGATGACGCACGCGGGCGCGCCGTGGCGGCCGGCATCCATAATGTTGGCGCCAAGCTGACGTCCATCCCTTATGTCGTGGGATCCGCGGCTGTCGGCAAGGGACGTCTGCACGCAGGACTTCAACAAGCGGAAGGCGCCTGGCAGGGATTTGTGGGCGCGGATGCCGACCTGACCGAGCGGCTTACGATAATGGCCGACTACACCCCGGGAAAGCCATTCGCCAGCTCAATCGGCGCCAACTACCGGATCACCGACCGAGTGGAGGTGATGGCGGGGGCGGTAATCCCAAATGCGGGGGGGGCAAAACCGGATACGCGCTGCATCTTGTGTACGGCGGCAGATGGTGACGACCTGACCATGACGCAATGGCTCTCGGCCAGAATCGTCAACCTGCCAAGCAGCGTTCCCCCGGACCACAGACCATGA
>CAZHSN010000177.1:0-7817 GCA_964535125.1 uncultured bacterium | reverse complement strand
CGCTGGACGGTTGGACCAGCAACGAAGACGGCGGAATGATCGCCATCACAGGAGCGGAAGGGCCGGACGGCCTGCCCGCCATGCGGCTTCGCTACACCGCAGGCGCCCATCTGTGGGGTAACGCAGTGCGACAGATTACCTTGCCTGCCAACGCCACCGCCATTCAATTCCGAGCGCGCATACAGAATGCCACATCGCATCACGGCGTATTTGTGTGGGTGTTCGAAGCCGACGGCGATGGATACCTGTCTGAAGTGCGGTTCAATGGTAAACCCATCGGCAGTGCAGCACGGGACGCGTGGCATCTGTGCACGGTGAGCTTGACGAACCTGCGCTTTGAGCCGCGCGGCAACCGTCAGCGCCAGCTGTTAACCGCTGATCGGCTGATGATCGGCATGAATACCAACGATCCCCTGCTGACCGGAAGCGTGGGAGGCGGCGATGCGGTGCTGGACATCGCCGATCTCCGATTTGTGCTGCGCGCGCCGGTGGCGATTACCGCCGCCGGTCCAGCAGAACTGCATCCAGGCGCTCGCGGCACGGTGGCGATACTGGAAGACCGCTTCCCCGCACATCCCGCGCATGCACAACCGCGTCAACTGGGCCAGATACTACAACGCGCAGGCTACGGCGTCGGTTATCTGAAGGCCGAGCATCTCGCAGATCCGTCTACTCTGCGTCCGGACCGGTTTCGCGTGCTCATCTTGCCATATGGAGCCTACTACCCGTCGGGGGCTGAAGAGACCATCCGCGGCTATCTGTCCGCCGGCGGCTGCTTGTTGACCACCGGTGGATACGCATTCGACACGCCCTGTTCACGGGGTTCGGATGGCGCCATGCTTCCAGGCGTTACCGAAGGACCCACCGCTGAAGAGATTGACGCCGGACAGCAGATCGTACCCATGAACACCCGCCACGGAGTTCCTGGCGACACCATGGGACTGAATGATCGCCAGATCGGCATGTTCGACCCCTCGTACCACCTGCTGTACGTAACGTCCGCCACGCACCCAGGACCGTTTTCGGTGATGGCGCCCTTCAGCCCCGTCAAAGAAGCGTTCGAAGGGTATGCAGCCAGTTCGATGCCCGGCTCCGGCGGGCCGGTCTTTCCCAAGACGTGGGCGCGCCACATTCCGTTGATCCGTACCGAGGATGCACTGGGCCGCTACCGCGGTGATCTGGGCGCACTGCTCTACTGGTTTAACGGCCCCTACAAAGGATCTGCCTGGGCGTTTTTCGGGGTGACTAATACCGATGTTTTCCACCCGCAGCGCCCCTGGCTGACCCAACTACCGCGCCTGGTGGACGCGCTGATCGGGCGCGTCTTCAGCGCGCCGATCCGTGCACAATGGAGCCTGCTGAAACCTGGCGAACGCATCCAAACATCCGGTGAGATCTGCAACTTGGGGCCCAAGGCTGCCAGCGTCACGGTGCTGGATGTCGCGGTCACGCGTGAAGGACGTGTCATACATCGGGCCGGACCGGTAAACCTCACGCTCAAAGCGGGCGAGCGGCGCACCCATACCTTCACGGCATCCGCTCCGGCGGACACCGACCTGGTGTTCCTGCGGCGCACGATCCGTATGAACGGACGAGACGTCGACCGTGCCGAAAGCGCCGTGGTCATTCACCAGCAGAAGGTGATACAGGCGGGTCTGCCGTTCACACTGAAGGATGGTTTTGTCCAGTCGCGCCGACCAGCGCTGCTGGTAGGCGCCAACCATACCGGGGCCATGCTCAATCCGCACGAAGACCCGCTGGTGTGGGAACGCGATCTGAAGCAGATGAAGGCGCACGGGATGGACATGCTGCGGATCCTGCATGTCTCGCCGTTCATGGCTGACAGGCCGACATCGCGCAGCACCACCCCTATGGATCTTGGGGTGGAGCAACTGCCCGAGCATTTTACACGGCGTCTGGATGCGCTGGTGCAGATGTGCCAACGACACCAGGTGGTGCTGTTCCTGACGCTGCATGACTGGATGGACATCACGCTCACCGATGCCGAACTGCAGGCGCAGCGCCAGTACGCCCGGTTGGTGACCGAACGGTATAAGGACGCCCCGGGCGTGTTGATCGATATCCAGAACGAACCGCACATAGAGCTGCCGGCCGCAGCCAACCCCAATCAACCGGCGCACGTGACCGGCCTCTGGAACCAGTGGTTAGCCGGCCAGTACCAAGACGATGACACGCTCAAGGCGGCCTGGCCGCTGTCCCCTCCCGAGGCGCCATTGGGCTCCATACCATGGCACACCGGAGAACGGCGGCCGGACAATCAGCGTGCCCTGGACGCCGAGGTGTTCCGCACCGCGTTGCTCAATCGATGGATTGATCCGAACGCCGCCGGATGCAGGGAAGGTGATCCGGAACGCCCGGTCACCGTCGGATTCCTGCAGAGCTATTGGGCGGTCTTCAAACCCGACTGCACGGAGCAACTGGATGTGGCCAATTTCCACAGTTACGAGCAGCTCAACACCTATCGGGGTGACGTACGCCTGTTTGAACAACGCTACCTCGGCAAGTCGATCTCACTCGGAGAATTCGGCGCATACCCGGATCATCAGAAACGCCAGCAGGGACAGGATAATCCCACGCAAGACACGGGCTGGTACCTGCAGCGGCTGCACTATCTCTTCGGCAGCGGCGGATCCTTCGCCCTCTCATGGTGCTGGAAAGATATCGACGAAACCGTCTTTCCCTGGGGATTGCGTTTCCGCAACGACGGCCCGCCCAAGGATCTGCTGAGGGCGTACCGAAACCTGGCCCTGCTGGCGCGCCCGGTTCAACCTGCGAACAACACGCCGGCCGTGTGGCTGGTCTACCCGCGGGAGGCGATGCTGCGGGCACAAGGGAACCGCTTTATCGACTTGACGTATCGCTGGTTCGACCGGCTGATGGAGATGGGCGTCCCCTTTGCGACTATCTCAGACGCTCATCTGAACCGCCTGCCAACGGATGCGAAGCTGCTGATCTATCCGGCGCCGTATCACATCAGCGACGAAACATTTGGGCTGCTGCAGCGCTTCGTGTCGCACGGCGGCGCCCTGCTGGCCACGGGCGATGTGGTGCGTAACAGCCGCACAGAGCCGGTTCAGACAGATCGTCTGCAGTGGCTGGGATTGGAGATGACAGTAGCGCCGGGTATGGAGCTGCCGGTTCTGAACGACACAACACCGCTGCTGTCTGTGCGCTCCATATCAGCCGAACAATCTGGCGCGGTATGGGTGAACCGGCAAGGCGCTGGCCAGACATGGTTCAGTTCTGCGGCGCTGCTCCCGGCCGACGACCTGCAACGGCTGTTGGCCCAGACCGGGCAGATGCCAGACTGGTCGACAGACGGCGCGCACATAATGCCCATCCGTGAAGCAACCGGCGTGACCGCATTCTGGATCGTCAATCCCGGCCAGCACCCCGCGGCGGTCCGCATACCCACCGCGAAGGGCGTGCTGAGCACCACGCTGGAGCCGAAGGGAGTCGGACTCGTGCGGCTGGCGGCTGACGGGGCTATACTGACCGTTGAGTCGCAATCGGACGTACTCATCGGAGATACACCGCTCATGCGCGTACAGGGGCATGCGGCGCTTCAGTCGCTCGACGGAGTATGTCTGACCCGTGCCCGTTCCGCGGCGCTCATCCCGTTCTCCACCGGCAGGTATGAATGGCTGAATGCTCCGGAGGGCGCGTCGGTTGAGTCCGGAGAATTCACGCATATCGAGTGGCGAACGCTCACGCAGAGCAGCAGCCGTGTGATCAGTTGCTCGCCAGCCGATGCGTTCGACATCCGTTTGATTGCGCATCCATCGCGAATGCTTGAAACGCGACAGGCGCTGCAAGCCGTCTGGACACTTGCCCCGAACAGAAAGGATTGATCGACATGCCCAATCCCGTGATGCACGTGGTGTTGTTCCGCTGGAAGGAAGGTGTGCCTCAGGAGACCATTGATGAGATCGCCCGGCTGCTGCATCGGCTTCCGGAGTGTGTACCCGGATTGCAGTGGCTGACATTCGGCGAAAGCTTCAGTGACCGATCACGGGGTTACACCCATGCGCTGGCATCCCGCATGGACGATCGGAACGCGTTACGCGTCTACATCGAACACCCAGAGCACCAGGACGTCGCTCAGCGGCTGATACTTCCCCATGTCGCTGAAGTGTTGGCATGTGACTGGGAAGCGTAACACTCAGAACGCAGGAGAAACAGATGACCGGCGTACCCGTGACCAAAATAACCGACTACCACGATGGCTTTCTGGCTGACGAGCCTTGGCAGGCAGCATGGATATGGGGACCTGAGATGCCCCATGGCTCCCATGGATGGTTCCGACGCGTGTTCACTCTTGACGGCCCGCCGGATAGAGCGATCATTCAATGCAGCGCCGATGACTCCTTTACGCTGTACGTCAACGGCACGCAGGTTGCACAGGATGGATTCTGGTGGCGCACCACTATCCATGTGGATGTCACCTCTCTCCTGCGGGCCGGAGCCAACACGATCACCGCGTATGTGGCCAACGCGGCCCATCCCGGCGGACTGCTGCTGCAGGCGGACATCTGGCACAAAGGTCAGCGGACCGTGGTTGCCAGCGACAAGCACTGGCGATACCGGGCGACGGAGCCGGACGGCCCTTGGATGCGCGCGGACTATGCGGATGCAGATTGGCAGCCATGCGTCGAAACCGGCCCGCCTCCCGTCGGTCCCTGGGGCCCGATGCCCCTGGCATGGACCGGGTTACGGGAACCGGCCCAACTCGTGCATGTCGCGCATCCCGCACGCATCCCGTCAGGCGCAACACTGCAGGTCACCCTGGCGGTAAAGCTGGCCGGGTCTCCGCCGCCATCACGTCAATGGAATGTGATGCTGGTCCGCAACGGGATAACCCTGGCGCAGACCACCTTGCCTGTCGTCGATGCGCAGCGTCGCAAAGACGGCAGCTGGACCATGACGGCCCAAATAGTGGTGCCGCGTTTCGTGATGCCGGGAGTCTGTGACCTATACGCCGGTATCCGTCACACACGCTATACCGGCCGGTCACAAGGGCACCGTGTGGGCCGTGTGGATCTGGCCGTCCCGCCCGACCACGGGAAGCTCTCGCGTGCAGAGGTACGCACACCGCATGACATCCCGACACTGTATGTGAACGGCAAGCCCGAACCGTCGCTGTGGTTCTGGCATGTGCGCCCCGGTCCGGATGACGCGCCGCATATCGCCGCGATGGGTATACGTACCGTAACGCTGAGTGTGGATCTGGGCTGGCAAGACACCAATACGTATGACTACACCCAGTCAGACGCCGTGATCCTGCAGGCGCTCGAACGCAGTCCGAACATCTGGCTGGTCCCCCGCATTATGATGAACGCACCAGCCAAGTGGCTGGACAAGCATCCTGATGAAGCCATCCGGTACGCGGATGGCGCGCCCCCTCAAGACGACGGATTTGGCGGCACCTGGCATGAGTCGTTCGCGTCCGAACGCTGGCTCGCCGAGGCCGAGGAGGCGCTGCGTCGATGGATTGCCCATAACCGTAACGCGCCGTGGTCGTCCCGGATTATCGGCATCCATGTGGCCAACGGTATCTATGGTGAGTGGCATGCCTGGAGCGCCACGCATATGCCCGACACCAGCGCTCCGATGCTGCGTTCGTTTGTCCGATGGCTGCAGCAACGGTATCACAACGAAGCCAGCCTGCAGCGCGCCTGGAATGCACCGGAGATGACCTGGGACAGGGTGCGTATTCCGACCCTTGAGGAACGGCAGCAGGGCGATCAGGGGCCGTTCCGCGACCCCTCGACGCATCAATGGATTGCCGACTACTATGCGGCGTTCCATGACGCCACGGCCACGGCTATCGAACGGCTGTCACGCGTGGTCAAACAGGCCAGCCAGAACCACTGGATCACCGTGGTGTTCTACGGGTATCTTCCAGACCTCGACTGGGCGGCGGAAGGCGACCATCGCGCCATCGACCGCATTATCCGGTCGCCATGGGTGGATGCGTTTTCCAGTCCGCATACATATGAACGGCGGCGTCAGGGCCAGGATGGGTTATTCCGCGCGTATCCCGGCAGTCACCGGATCCATGGCAAGCTGTTCATTGACGAGGCGGATGACCGCACCCATCGCGCCCATGATCCGTTCTTCACACACGTCACCGATGAACCGGGGTCGATCGGCTTGGTCAGACGTCAGTTCGGAAACGCCATCACGCATGGTGTAGGGCTTTGGTACATGGATCAGCAGGGCGCCTGGTTCTACACGCCTGCCATCAAAGGTGCGATCCGCACGGCGATGGTTACCCACACCCAGGCACTGGAGCTGCCCAACCCCCGCCGGCGCGACGTAGCGTTGATCGTCTGTCCCACCAGCGACTTTCACATGTCCGGGCGCACCTCGGGACGGGACACATTCAGCGTTCAGCAGTTCGTCGGGATGTTCGGCGAGATGGCCCGTGCTGGCGCACCGTATGATGTGTACCTGCTGGACGACCTGCTGGAAGGCCGTGTGCCGCACCATCGCGTCACGGTGGTGCTCAATGCATGGTATCTGGACGAACCACGCCGCAATCTGCTGCGCCGGCAAGTGATGCGCGACGGTGCAATGGTATTGTGGCTGGTTGCGCCCGGATACCTGACACCCACCGGTTTCAGTCTGGATGCCGTTCAAGGTTTAACTGGCCTGTCGCTGGAACAGCGTTCCGAAATGGTGCAGAAGGCCACGCCTACCGGCCTGCTGTCGAATATCCAGCCATATGGCGCCGGCCGGAAGCAGACGCCTGCACTGGTTGTTCGGGATCCAAACGCCCGCGTGTATGCGCAACTGGATGACGGCGCGGCGGCGCTGGCGGTCAAACAGGTGGGACAGACCCTGTCCGTGTTCTCATCGCTGCCGTCTCTTCCAGCCGAGGTGCTGGCCCGGCTGTACCAGGAAGCTGGAGTCCATTGCTACACAGCGCCCGGCACGCCGATCTCCGCATCCGAACGGTGGGTATCTGTGCATGCCGCGGCGGACGGGCCGGTTCGTGTCGATCTGCCGCAACCGGCGACTGTGATGGATGTGTTCAACAGCCGGAGACTGGGATCCGGGTTGCGGCATTTTACCGTTGACATGAAACTGGGCGAGACCCGGGTGTTTCAACTGATACCCTGAAGGAGCTGTTGATGGAACTCACGACATGGCCGACCCTGTTGGCGGCAGGCGCTTTGGTCCAGGCGCTCTGCAGTCCCAGCGCGCCAGGAGGGTTATTCCATGTTGATGAGTCTGTCGACTGGAGTACACCACCTGAGGCGGAGTGGACCATCGCGGACTTCGACGGACGGCCGGTGCGGGCAGGGCGCGCTCCATCTACCGGCCAGGTGCGTGTCCGCGATCTGCCGCCCGGGTGGTATCACATGCGGTCCGCAGCGGAGGCGGTTCCATTCGCGGTGCTGTGCACGCCATCCGGCTGGACCGGTCGCGCCGACTCACCGGTCGCCATTGACACCGCCAGCGCATGGCGCGAGGAGATGCGCGACCCCAGCACACGCGCCCAAGCGTTGAGGATCATGCGGCGCTTGGGAATTCGGTGGGTCCGTGACCGCATCAACTGGGCCGTCACGCAGCCGGAGCCCAACCGGTATCAGTTTGACTGGTACGATGGGATCCATGCGGATCTGGCGGCACAGGGGTTGTGCGTGGCGCAGGTGAACCACAGCCTGCCGGGTTGGGCATCTGACGGACGGCCCCACAGCACCACACCGATGGATCTGCGCACTGTATACCGGTTCTATCGCGATGCCGCGGTGCGCTTCCGCACATCGGTGCATGCGTGGGAGATATGG
>CAZHSN010000176.1:0-7892 GCA_964535125.1 uncultured bacterium | reverse complement strand
GGCTACCCACCGGCTGCGCCAAGTCATGACAGACCAGGCGGTACCGCTCCCGCGCTGCTTGGGCCGCGCGGCCGATGGAGGCGTCATCCAGAAGTCCGCCTGGACGCGTGTGCCGCTGCAGAGACGCGGCCACGACGTTCGCCTGCACCGCCAAATCCAAGAACAACCCATCGCGCTTACGATCTTCTGTCATATAGGCGATCCCGGCGACGATGGCTTCCGCAGGATCACGCGGCCGTACCAGCGCCCCGTCCACCTGCACCGTTCCTTGGTCTGCGGGCGAAGCGGCACAGAGTGCCCGCGCCACTTCGGTGCGCCCGCTGCCGGCCAGACCCGCTAAGCCGACGATCTCACCCGAACGCACCGTGAAGGTAACACCGGCGAACTGCCCGGAAGCCGTCAGCCCCTTCACCTGAAGACGCGGCTCACCCATGACAGCCCCCGAGCGGCCGTATACATCCGACACCGGCCTGCCCACCATCGATCGGGCCAGGTCGCTTTCTGTTACGTCTGACACGGGCTGCGTCACCACATGCCGTCCATCACGCAGCACGGTCACACAATCGGCGTGACGTAACACGTCGGGCAGATGATGCGTGATCCACAAAATGGCTGTTCCCTCATCCTTTAGGCGACGCATCAATCGAAACAGCGCTTCATCCTCAACGGCAGACAACGAGGAGTTCGGCTCGTCCAAGATCAACACTCGCGGTGACAGAGATACGGCCTTGAGTATCTCCACCACCTGCTTGCGTGCAGGGCTCAATGCATGCACCGGCGTCATCGGGTCAGGCCGCCACTCGAACAGATCCAGCCAGCGTTGCGCCTCCTCACACATTGCGCTGTAATTCACCATCGACAAACGATTGCACGGTTGTCGATTGGGCATCAGGTTTTCGGCAATCGACAGGTTATCGCATAGACTGAGTTCCTGGAACACCACGCCAATACCCCGTTGCTGGGCGTCGATCCGACCGCGAAACCGCACCGGTTCCCCGAAAAGGGCGATGTCACCGCTGTCTGGCTCACTGACACCCGCAAGGATACCAATCAGGGTGCTCTTTCCGGCCCCGTTCTCACCCACTAATGCATGGATTTCACCGACATGCACCTGCAGATCGACTTCATCCAGCGCCAGCACGCCTGGCCAGCGCTTGCTGACACGGTGCATCCGCAACGCCAACTCGCCAGCCATCACGTCACCTGCGCAGGAAGTGCTGGTAGTTGGTTTTGTCCACCAAAATGACGCCGGTATCGACCACATCCGGGATGGGCAGCACGCCGGCCTTCACGTTGTCGTCGGCTATCGGCACCGGCGCGTTGGCCAGGTTGTACAGTATCTGCACTGCGTAGAAAGGCATCAATGCGGTGCGCTGCACCACCGTGGCATCCACCACACCGGTGCCGATCTGCTCCAGCACATCGTTGCCGCGGTCCATCGCCACGATCTTCACCTTACCCGCCAGCCGCGCCTCTTTCACGGCTGTAGCCGCTCCCACTCCGCCGGAGGCCTCCACGCATCCCAATCCGGCCACATCCGAGTGCCTGCGCAGTACGGCCGCAGCGACCTGTGCGGCAATGACCGCATCGCTTTGTGTATCGACCACCTGTACCAACTCCACGCCGGGAGCCTTGGCAATGGCATCCTTGTATCCCCGTACCCGCTCTTCGAGATTGCTCTGTCCAGCCTTGGTCATAATGGCCACCTTGCCGCGCCCGCCGATGGCCTTTACCAGGCGTTCGCCTCCCCTGAATCCCGCCATATAGTTACCTGTGCCCACAAAGGCCACCCGTTTCGAGTCCGGGAGATCGGCATCCACCGTCACCACCGGAATACCCTGCTCCACCGCCTTGTTCACGACCGGGTTCAACGCAGGTTCGAAACCAACGACCACCAAACCCTTCAGGCCGGGTTTGGCTAAGGCCTGTTCCATAGCCGTGATCATTGCAGGGATATCGTACTCCGCCGGTCCAACGTACTCGGTGCGGACACCCAGCGCCTCGCCAACCTGCTGCATTCCCAACTTGTGGTCACGGAAGTAGTCCAGATTCCCCAGTGCGCTGACCTCTACATACAACTGGTCCCGATGATTGGCTACTGGAGCAGCCGCGGTAGACGGCTGGGAGGTATGCATCCGGCGAACCAGGCTGGTGGCCACCATGACGGCGGCCAACAGCAGAACAGGCCAGATCAATCGCTTCATGCCGAACTCCTTTCGTCTCGTCCCAGACGGTTATGCGCCCGGGCTATCACCAGGTATTGCCAGTGCGGCGCGGCGTAATCGACCGCTCCGTAGTTCCGCTGCAGCAGGTCACGCATCTCATCGACCGTGTATCGGTAGTAGTAGATCCCGCCGGGATGGTGTCCTTCCCGGGGTCCCATCATCCGGTACATCCACGACCACAGATAGGCCGACAGCACGAGAGGTCCGCCCGGTGCAACCGCCTGCGACAGACTGCGCACCAGGGCTTCGCGCAGGTCGGCTAACGGAAGGTGTTCCAAGAGTTGCGCGCTGAAGCCCGCCTGGAATGCAGCCGACCGTACCGGCAGCGCGGTGGCGTCCGCCTGTAAATGCAGCACGTTGTCCGCCAGGTTATCGGTCATCAAGGTACGGCGATTGCGCTGCAGCGACGCCAGAGACAGATCGACGGCGACCAGGCGCCTGCAGCGCCGCGCGAGGCTCCGGGACATCCGGCCGGTGCCGGCTCCCACCTCCAGAATGGCGTCATGTCCTTGTCCCAGCAGCGCCAGCATCCGAGGGATCTCCATGCGGCTGGGCAAATGCCAGGCCAGCATGCGATCATATTGGGCACTCTGCGCATCGCGCGTGCGTTGCTCTGCCAGTTTTTCCTCATCGCCGGCTTGCGCACCCAGATTGCCAGGTGTCATGCACAGCACACCCTCGGATACCGGATAGTGCGCGTTGCACGCGGTACACAAGACGTCATCCGTTTGGGCGACCAATTCCCCGGTGCAGTTCAGACACCGCAGCAGTGTCAGCAGATGTGGTTGGATCATATACTCACCAAGGTCATGTTGTAACTTCACGGCAACATGTCCGCCGAACCGATAGCTACACTATTGCATTCCTTGCAGGCCAGCAGGTATGATCGCGACATAGTTAGCCCGACTAACAAATTCCGGAGGCATCCCATGAACGCTTATCCGCTAACACAGGAACAGATCGACTTCTACCGGACGAACGGCTTCGTGCAGCTTGATGGCGTACTCACGGGTGACGCCCTGGAGACGCTGCAGCAAGCGGCCGATGAAGCACTGCAGGCACAGTTCGACACGAGCGTCGATCTCTCCTCCCAGAACCCCGAATACCGCAAGATATTCGACCAACGGATCAACCTCTGGCGTGTCAGCGAAGGGATTCGCCAACATGTACTGAACCCGCGGATCGCCCAGATTGCGGCCCAATTGAGCGGCGTAACGCCCGTTCGCATCTGGCATGACCATCTGTTGACCAAACTGCCGGGCGACAGCAAAGCGAGCGCCTGGCACCAGGATCTGCCGTACTGGCCATTTATCAACGAGCATATGCTCAGTTGCTGGATGGCGTTGGATGACGTGACCGAGGCGCGCGGATGCATGCAGTTTATCCCGCAGTCACATTCCTGGGGACTGCTGGAACCGATCAATCTGATGGATCCGCAAGACATCTTTGCGCTGGCGCAGCGCCCGGAAGCGGCGCAACCGCCCTATGTTGCCGAGATGAAAGCAGGCAGTTGTACGTTCCACAACGGAATGACGTGGCACTACGCGGGTCCCAACCGCACCGATCAACGCCGGCGCGCGCTGGTCACTATCTACATGCCGGGTGAAGCGGTGTACGACGGCCGACCACACGTGGTGACAAACGGACTTGGACTGACACCGGGTCAGCATCTCGAGGGTGATGTGTTCCCGGTGGTGTTTGGATAATGGCTCAGCAAACGGGGGTCGTTGTCAACGATCCCCGTCCGACGCAGATGCAGCCAGGAAACACATCAAGTCACTACCCACCCATGTGGACATAACGGGGAAACATGATTGTGACCGTCGTGCCTTGTCCGGGAGTGCTCACCACAGAGATCGCACCATGGTTCTGCTTCACCGCACCGTACACCATGGCCATACCCAGGCCACCGCGTTCACCGAACGGCTTGGTCGTGTAGAACGGCTCAAACAGATGGTTCAACGCAGCCGCATCCATACCTCGACCGGTGTCGGCGACACTGATCACCACATAGTCGCCGTCTGGCAACGCGTCGGGATTATCCGGTGACCCACCACAGACAGACCTATTTTCCGCCACCACGGTGATCCGTCCAGCGCTGTCAATCGCATCGCGCGCATTCGCGCAGACGTGGGTAAGGATCTGGTCCAGTTGTACAGGGTCGATGCGCACCAGCCACAGATCGGACTGCGGTTTCCATCGCAGTTCGATCTGTTCGTCCAATGTATGGCGCAGTACGGTTAATAACTCGGGCACGGTGACCGCCAGGTCCAGCACGCGCGGTGCAACCAATTGAACCTGGCCGTAGGCCATCAACTGGCGCGTGAAGTCGGCTGCGCGCGTCGCCGCACGCCGGATCTCATCCAGAAACCCGTGGAGGGGTGACCCCGCTGGCAGCGAGTGCGCCCCCATTTCCGCATACCCCAGAATGATGCTGAGCATGTTATTGAAGTCATGCGCGACGCCGCCGGCCAGTCGACCCAGCGACTCGACCCGCTGCGCCCGCTCAAGTTCGCTTTGAAGCCTGCGCTGCGTCTGCTCCGCCTCTCTGAGCTGCGTGATATCACGGGTTATGGAGAGGATACACGGCTCTCCATGTATCTCCAGCACGCGCGCGGACAACAGACCGATGCGTATGGTCCCGTTCTTATGTCGGAACTGCGACTCGAACTGGGTCACGGTACCGTGCGCTGTCAGCAACTCCACCATGCGCTGCCGGTCGGCGGGGTTCACCCAGATGTCGATACCCGCGTCACGCGTTGAGCGCCCCAGCACCTCATCGGCTGTATATCCGGTAGTCTGGCAGAAGCCGTCGTTCACTTCGATCACGACGCCATCTTGCAGACGGGTGATGATCACCGCATCCGGGCTGACACGGAACGCTTTGCTGAACTTTTCCTCAGAACGCCGCAGCGCCTCTTCGGCGGCTCGACGCGCGGTGATGTCCTGGCTGATCACCAACGCCGCCGGACGGCATTGAAACTGCACAGGCACCGAAGTGGACTCCGTCCAGATCCTCTGGCCGTCGAATCCGATCACCTGCATCACCATGATCCCGTTGCTGCCGCCCTGATCAGCCGTGGCCATCCGCTCCCGCAGGCGCTCATGGTATTCGGGTGCGATGATCGACAGGGCCGGCAGCCCGATCAGCTGCTCCTCCGTACAATGAAGCAGCGCGAGGCTTGCTGGGTTGCCATACACGTACCGGCCGTCCTGCACGATCAGCATCGCCTGCGGCGCATGAGTCACCAATTCGCGGAACTGGGCCTCCGATGCCCGTAACGCGCGTTCCGCTTCCACACGCGCCGTGATGTCCTGCTGGATCACAAGAGAGGCCGGCGCACCGTTATATTGAATAGGGGCGGAGATAGACTCCACGTGTATCTGTAGGCCATGCTTACTGATCAGTGTGAACTCGACGACTTCGTTGGTCAGTCCCTCCTCTGCCCGACGAAGACGCGTGGATGCCCGGTTTCGTTGATCCGGCAGCACATACGACAACGCCTCCTTGCCTAACAACTCCTGCTCGGCATACCCGAGGCGGGTGACGCACGCCGGATTAGCGTACACCGTCCGACCATCCTGTACGATGCTAATTAACTGTGGCGCGGCACTTACTACTTCCCGGAAACGCGCCTCACTGTCACGCAACGCTGCCTCAGCTTGGATCCGTTCGGTAATATCGCGAAGGCTGCCGGCCACTGCCACCATACACCCGGTGTCATCCGGCGCGAATGAATAACCGCAATGCACCCAGATATAGTGCCCGTCGGCATGCCGCATGCGGAATACGCGTTCCAGCGGGGACTGACTCTGAGGCCCCACGGTGAGCAGTTCATCGCGAAACCGCTCCATCTCCGCAAGATCATCCGGGTGCAGCAGCGCTCGGCGCTGTTCCAGAGTGAACGAAGTCACCTCGGCAGGCTCATAGCCCAGCATCTCTTTAATACGGGGACTGATGTACTCAAACTCTCCCGTCTGCAGACTGCGCCGGTAGAACACCTCGCTGGAGCTCTCGATGATCTGCTGCAGCCGCTCATCCCTCAGGCGCAGCTTGCGTTCTTCCCGCCGCTGCACATAGATGTGCCCCACCATGGACGCATAAATCTGCAGGATATTCACATCATCAGGCGTGATGGGTTGACGCAGGAAACCATTGTCGGTGTTCATGCATCCCAGTACGCTTAATCCGTCGTTGAACGCCGCTGCGGCCAGCATACCGCGGCCGATCGGTTGGCCTGTATGGTCATAGATCTCGTGATCTTGCAGATACACTATGTCTATCTCACCGGCCAGAACGCGCTCCATGGGCCGGCCGGGTGTCAACGTGGTGATCTGTTGGCGTTCGTCCCGCAGCCTGCCCGATTCATCCACGCCATAACTTCCGCGCGCCTGGGTATCGCTGTGTTTGAACCAGATGGAGACACGGTCAAACCCCAGATGCGACCGCGCGAGCAGCACCGCCTGTCGGCACAACTCATCCTCTGTATGGGTCTGGAGAAGTAAACGCCGCACCGCATGCAGCACCTGTATGCGGTCCGTTAACTCTGCCTGCCGATTCAGTTGTTGCCCCGGATCCGTCAACGTAACCACCCGTGCCATGCAGTTGAAGGCATGCGTTCGATGGCTACATTGTACGCTGAATGACGATAAACTTCCCCGCGGCTGTCTGGACTGTCACTACCGGCAGCAAAGGGGTCGGCGTTACCCCATGAACCGGCCATATCGTTCCAGCGCCTCCATATAAGCCTGCCAGTGTGCCTCAGGCCAGGGCATCCCCTGATCCGGGCAACAAAAGTAACCACCGTGGCGCCCCAACAGGCCGATCAACCGCTTCACTTCCGCCTGTATGCGCTCGACAGGCCCTTCCATCATGATCTGCGATGACAACGCACCCTGCAGCGCCATCCGCCCTTGCGTACGCTGCCGCACCTTCGCCAAATCATTAGCCGACGCCTGAACCGGGTTCAGCACCTTCACCCCCAGGTCCATGAACATATCTATCAGATGCTCGATGTAGCCGCAGGAATGGAACGACATTACGACGCCATGAGAACGATACAGCGATGTCAGTCGATGATACTCAGGCAGAAGAAATGAGTACACCTGCGCGGGCGACAGGAGCGGCCCGTGCTGCATACCCAGGTCGTCTGTCAGAAATACCACCTCGACCCCCGCGCGCAGATAATGAGCCGCTATGCCCAGTTGGAAATCCATGATCCGATGCAGCAGCGTACGCACGGCATCCGGTTCTTCATGGATCAGACACATCAGCTGTTCCATGCCGCACAGCATGTAGGCGCGTTCCCATAACGTGTCCCGATGACTGCCTCCGATGAAAACGGTCTGCCGATCGGCCTGCGCGACGGCCTGATAGATTGCATTGACCAGTTCGGGTGCGTCTGGGTCAGGCCATCGATAGGTCTCCAGAGCATTGGGCAGATCGGCCAGCGGATTCCCTTTCGGGAAACCCATCACCCCATCGTGTTCCTTGTGCCATTCCACGCCCCAGAGGTCACGCCAACGCGCCCCTACCGGCAGGTGGTGTCCACCGCCGTCCGCGCTGGTGTGGTCTACACCGGCATACGACGCCATATGTACGGGGGCGATGCCGCCTGTGATGCGATCCGGGCGACCAAAATGCAGGATCTCCCAGGTGTTCTGTTT
>CAZHSN010000175.1:1792-7900 GCA_964535125.1 uncultured bacterium | reverse complement strand
AGGCGGTGCATGCCGTACGGCCGGAAGCGCTGCTGGTGGGTGTTGGCGGGGAATACGGTCCGGAATGCCCCGAAAACGTCGCCGCGATGTTCCGGTCGGCCGGCAAAACCAGTGTACAGGCGTGGTCCATTCACCCGTACCGGTATCCCAGTCCACCGGAGGCCTCGGGGTTGTCGGATGAGATCGCTCGAATCCGGAAGGCGGCGCTGGAAGCTGGGGCACCGGATCGCATCTGGGCCACCGAAGCGGGCTATCCCACCCACTACGGGCGTTCGGGAGTTGACGAGCGGACTCAAGCGCGCTATCTGGTCAGGACGGCCGCCATCTTGCAGACAAATGCGCGGCTGGAGCGGTTTTTCCTGTATGACCTGAAAAACGATGGGCTGGATCAGAACTACAACGAACACAACTTTGGGGTGATCCACCATCAGCACTATGGATGCGCACCGAAGCCGGCCGTGGTTGCGCTGAGCGTGTTTCAGCACCATACAGCGGGCTGTCAGCCGGCCGGGTATGAGACCCAGGGCCCTGTTCACATCGCCAAGTACACCCGGTCGACCGGCGATGATGTTTGGCTGGTCTGGGCTGAGACGGGCGAACACCGGATACAAGTGACCGGTCAGGCGCTTCAAGTGCGTGACATGATGGACCGCCCGATATCAGGCGTACTGCGTGCATCGGAGGATGTGCTGTACGTCAGCGGCCGCGGGCTGCGCCTGCGTTAGTGAGTGGCCTCCGGATCGCTCCGGAGGCCGCACCAAAAGGATGCGAAGCGTTAGCTAATCAGAGGCGGATCCGGCGACAGTCCGCGCAGCACCAGATAACAGGGCAGCGCATCGGCCAGAAACTGGATGCGTCCCGCACCGGTCGGGGGGGATGTATTACCCATTGGGTCAATCACCGAGGCGCTGCGCCAGCGTCCGGTTATGGTGGTGGGACGCTCGCCTTCGGTGTGGAAGACCGCCACGATGGCCTCGTCTCCCCGGCGGAACTGCAGCGCGTGCAGCGGTTCGGGCAGATCCAGCGTGCGCACGTATCGGGCTCCTGCCATCACATGCAGAAATGCGCCCAGCGCCGACCAGGCGAAGCGCGGGCAGAAGGTGTAGTCCACGAAGCCCCAGTCGCTTTCGGTGTCGGTGGCCAGGCGTGGACCGACATAGCTGCGGCTGCAGTACAGCCAGGCGGAGCGGTCACCCGAAGCCCAGCAGTCCAGCAGTTTTTGAATGCCGGTGGCTGCCTGCATGCGGTCTTGATCCAGCCGCCAGCAGGCCCAGCCCATTTCGGTGTTGTGCAGCAGGGCATCCCGCCATCCCGCGGTTTCCAGGTCGCGCCGAATGGCGTCACGCACGGCGCGAAGCTGCGCGCGGTCGCCGTGCGCGTGGTAGGAGACGCCGCGGGCGCGATGCGCGATCTCGCGCATCATCGGGGCGGTCCATTCGGGCTTCATCCGGCAGAAGCCGCTGACCCAGGTCTCGGCGCGGGGGGCCGTCCGGGCGATCTCCTCCAGCACGGCGCGCGTTTGAATGCCGTATTCTTCCACGGTGCCGAGCCAGAAGTCCAGGTTGTCGGGCTCGTTCCACACCTCGACGGCATGACACAGCCTTGCGTAGCGCCGCACACCGGTGCGCACATGAGTGCGCAGCGGCTGCAGCGCCCGCGGATACCGCCAGGCCGGCTGTTCGGCTTTGTAGTGCGGCAGCACCTCACCAGGTCCCCATATCTGAAGCAGCAGACGCAGCCCCTGGCGTCGATAGTACTCGGTGATCTCATCCATCCGGCGCGTGTTGACATATCCGTCTTCCGCCCGGTCGGAGGCCAGCAGGTCGATCCGTGTCAGTCCCAGTCCGGAGCAGGCCATCAGGTCGGCATCCAGTCGCCAGGCCAGCTCGGGGTCCATGTCGTCGGGGCATCCGGGGCCATAAGAGGTGGGCCACCGCTGACGGTCAGGAAAGCAGCAGCTGCCTACCTGGAACTCCATCGTGCGCCAGATGGACTGCAGACGGCGCTGGTCCGGGGCGAACGCCACGCTGCGTGTCATCCGCCAGGCCGTCGACTGATCGGCACGCAGCCCATCAAGGGTGATCATCCAGGCGCCGCGATGGGCGCTGTAGAAAGGAATAGACTGCAGCGAACGAGCCGGAACGCGCTGTGTCCACACCGGTCGATTGCGCCAGTCCCATGCAGTGAGTCGCCCGGAAACGACCCCGTCCGCGGCGGGCGTCCAGACGTGCAGCATCAACGTGTCACCCGGGCGCGCGAGCCAATGGAACGGGCGTGACGGATGCAGCCGCGCATCCGTGCGCACCAGATCGGCGTCGGGCAGCGCTTCATACAGCGCAGGCGGCGTGTCGCCTTGACCAACTGGCGGCATGGCAGGACTGAGTACGGCACGATCCGAAGTCATCCAGGCTACCTCCGGGCAGGATATATTGTATACATTCGATTACGCTACAAGGATTACCTGCCGGAAGGCAGGGCAACTACTCTGGGCTCGAGGTTGGGGTGTCCTTGAGGCCGCACCAGACCTGTTTGTTTCCGTTAATGTAGACAGCAAGCCCCTCTCTGTTCGGCTCCATCTCATAGAACGCCTTGATCCCGTCGGCCCCGCTGTAGGCGGATAGCTGGTTGGAGGCAAGAGGGTATTCGTAAGCCGGTTCCAGCTTGTACTTAGCGAACGCGCCGGCAATATCAGGCCAGACATCGCCCAGCCCCGCTGCGCCGTGCAGTCTGTTTCCGCCCCAGCGCCAATAGGCGGTGCTTCCGCCATCGGCGCTTACACCATGCCAGCTGGCGACTTTGATAAACTTGCGGTATAGATAGCCGCTCAATGGGTGCCCCAGATCGTGCGATGTCAGCGCAAACGAAGCATACCGTGAACACATCGGGTTGAACTGTTCCGTCATGATGGCCACGTTGGGGAACGCTTTCAGAATATCCCGCTGCAGCTGCATGACACCTTCGATGGCGGTCATTCCGTCGACGTCGAACCTGCCGAGCGGCGTATGAGACTCGTCCAGATAGACAATGTCCACTCCTGCAGTTACCAAGGGGCGCAACTGACGGATGATATGGTCTCGGTACGGTTTGTAGGCCGGAGAGCACCAGGCGAACGCCACGGGCCCGTACGCGTTGCTCCACTCGCCGTTGTATCCCATGTACTTAGGGTTTCCGTCGGCGTCCGAGCCTGACTCCTGCAGTCCGGGCTTGAATTTGGCCACCAGATCTGGCAGCTTGAGATCGATTCCGCTGACATTGAGATGCGCGGCCGTGTGGAAACCGAGCTGCCTGGCCCGAACGAAGAACTGCCTGACCTCATCGGTAAACGAGTAATCGCCCCATCCATGATCGAAACCCCACTTGGGCAATCGATATTCACTGATCTTGCCCAGTAACGTCTGCGCAGGGTTTACACTCTTGGCGAGATCATCCAGGCTCGCGGCAGCCTCCAGGGGTGACCAGTGAGGGTCGTGATACACCTGACCGTATAGATCCCGTACCCAGGCTGGCGACTTCTTTGAAAGCGGCACGAAGCCAAGCCCCGTTTGCATCCAGTCGACGTAGGGATCGACCGCTTGATGCCAACTCCCACGATAAGCCCTTAACCTGATTTCATACATCCGGTGATGTTTTACCGGCTGTGCAGTGTATTTGACGAATTCGACATTGACATGATTGCCTGTTCCGTGGAGGTTGACGATCGACGGACCCACGCGAACATCGCGTCCCTCCAGCACGAAACCGCTGCCCTCTCCTTCGAACAGGGTCAGGAGCGGCATCACGCATCGTTTGCGCACCGGTGTCCCGTCAGGAAACGTGCCGGCATCACCGACAATCGATCCGTTGAATGGAGCCTGGACTATCTGTCCCACGCCGAAGTTGGTCACATAGACCAGCCGGTGTTTGGCCAAGTCGCATGCGGTGAATGAAATACGAAACACATCCGAGGCACGCGGGGTGTAGCCCCGGGCACGCAACACCAGATCACCCTGTTTCTCGAGAGACCAGTCATACACCAAACGTGTGCCGTCCGGCCAGCGGTATGTGGCTTTGACTCGATGTTGCGTATGCGTCACCTTCACAGATGCATCGACGGCGGATGGATTGCTGACGTGGCCCTCCTGTGTCTCATGGATGAATGGCGATACCGGCCCGGGTCGGGACGAATCCAAATGCATCAGCGATTGGCCATTATAAGGGCTGGTCAACTTGACCAGCGACCCGCGGGAAAACTCCGCCTGCAGCTGGGCATTCTTCAAAACCACCACCGGATCGGCAGGCACGCGAGAAGCCATACACACGAAGAGGAGCAACAGCGCAACGAGATGCTTATACATAAGATACACCCCTTGTCTCGGGACCGATCGACCCTTCCGGGCAGAGCTCAACCAGGAGGTCAGATGGCAGCGGGCAGATCCAATATTCGATCTCTGCACGGGTTATACCTGCTGGAGAGCAATGGCGGAGTGTTGTATGGGCCGTTGCCACACAGGGCTCCGTGGAAAAGATCCTGATGGGCAGCCAAACATAGCGAGCGTTGACAGCGACCGGCATCACCAGATAGATTGTGCGTAACCGAATAACCGTCAAGGGGTGTGCCATGACCGTGCGCCTGGCTGTTTTGCTGATGGCTGTATTCACTCTCTCGCCCGCAACGCCCTCCATGGGGGTTGACCGCATGCACCCGGTTGAAATGACCAGACAAGGCTGGACGCATCAGGCCACCCATCCCGCGATGCTCACCGACCTGCTCAGCATCAACGCTCCGATCCGCTATCGGATGCGGGTGGACCCCGGTGCGGAGTGCACGTTGGTGGCGGGCTTCGTGGAGCGATACTGGCAGGAGCCCGGAAAACGGGTGATGGACCTGCATGTCGAGGGTGCCGAAGTCGTTACGGTCGATGCGGTGCAGCATGCGGGATACAGGATGCCGGTACCGGTTGCCGTCCCGTGCCGTGATGCGGACGGCGACGGCTGGCTGTCGGTGGAGATTCGCATGCATCCGGGCGTAACCGAACCGAATCCGTTGCTGAACGCCTTGTGGCTGTTCGACCGAGCAGATTGGACGTCCCAGGGGCTGACCGCGGAGGATGTACTGACTGCCGCACATGATGGTTTGGCGCTCTACTTCATTGACGCGGGCACGATCGATTCCGATGTCATTACCCATGATTGTACCATTCGCCTGGCAGAAGCCCCTCAGCTGTGGCAGACATTGAAGGACCAGCTGACCGCCTATCCGCCGCTTCGGGCGGAGTGGGGCGAAGCCCTCGATGCGCTCTCGGAGCCTGTCCGTCGGATCGGTTCCAGCGCGATCGCCGAGGGATCCGCGCTGTATCGCCAACTGAACCGGGTTCGGATGGGACTGCGCGAGTCGCTGATCGAGGCGCATGCGCTGACGTATGATGCCCCCACCGAAACGCGGCTGTTCAGCCCGTGGGGTGCGATGGTGAGGCTGCGGCACGAGGAGTGCTTACGGATTACCATCGAGAACAGCCGCCGGCCCGCCGATCAGGATTACCGATGGCACAACCCATGGCAGCGCCTGCCGTTTCCGGGCTGGGTGCAGATTACACCACAGATCCCCTCTTCGCTGCTTTCACAGCGTTTAGGATTTGGCATCCATATGGGGTTGAAGCAGCAGCGCTATGATCCGCTGCGTACGGTGTATGACTACGGCGATGGCCGGGTGGTGGTGCAGGTGTTGAACGCGTCAGCGATCGGCATCTACGGGGAAGGGGTACGTCTGGCTGTACAGTTCAACCGACACCATGTGGTGCGCGAAGGACCGCTATGGTACGTTCCGGTGATGCCGCCCCCCGGTTCCATACAGGACACGCAACCGCTGTATATGGGTGTGATAACCGAAAGCCGCACTGCAGACGATACTCCCTTGATCACCGGCAATGCGGCGATCGTCTGGGCAGACTCGCTGCCTCAGCTGCGTCGGGTTGCAGCACGTGTATCCCGCTGGCGCGAGGCGCGGCGTGAAGCGGACCGCACGGCTGCCCGGTTCGACGCGGCCCTGACCGTACACGGTGCGGAGCCGTACCCGAGCATGGTGCAGTTGAACCGGCGTGCGGTGGCCTCTATGCAGTTTCTCGCCGGCCC
>CAZHSN010000175.1:0-1692 GCA_964535125.1 uncultured bacterium | reverse complement strand
TGCTGGGTGACCGGTCACGCCTGAAAGAGTGGTACCCGATCTTGCAGAGCGCCATGGAGTACCAGCGGTCGCTGTACTACAACCAGGAGATGGGCCTCTACTGGGAGATCAACATCAATGAAGCCGCCCTGAAGGAGGCAGAAGAGTGGGCCGCCGGAGAGCGGTACGAAGCACTGATGATCGATGGCGTCTGGCCGTTGCGCGCCTATGATCTGTATATCAATTCACTCATGTACGCCACGTACCTGATGATGGCCGAGATGGCGCAGGAACTGGGGCATACCGAGGCATCCGCAGACCATGTGCAGATGGCCCGCGACCTGGCCCAAGCGATGGACCGCCATCTGTGGGATGGGGCGCACAACCGCTATCACTGCGGGCTGGCGCTGCTGGAGGATGGTCGGCTCATCCCGTTCGATTGGGACTATTGGGACAGTCACTTCGACTACATCTGGGCCGGGACGCTGTATCCCATGTCACCCGATCCCGAAAAGATGTGGCGCTCCATGCAGGCCATGATGACGCTGCGGAGCGGTCGGTATCCGGGCGGCATGTATTTCGCACCGGGCTTCGGGCACCTGGCGTACCTGTGTGCGGCAGTAGGCCAGCCGGAACTGGCCGCGCGATATCTGCACGTGATCACCGAACCCTCCCGCCACAGCGGCTGGAACGATGAGATGCAAGCGCGGTATGTGATTAATGACGCCATATTGGAAAACCTCAACACCCCGTATATGCACAAGCCACAGGTGTTTTCCATTGGTCCGTGGATGCATGGCGTCAGCGCCCAGTGCGCCTATATGGACTGCAACGGCGTGACGGTGGTTCCTGGCGGCATCATACACCGAGTGACTGGATTGCGCTTCCGCAAGTCGGTGCTGGATATCGAGACCCATGGGGTGACCGATCCGGCCGGGCTTGTAGTGGACGGCAGGCCGCTGCCGGGAACGCTTCGGCTGCCTTTAAGCTGGATGAAGCCCGGCCGGCGGACGGTGCTTCTGCTGCCGGGGCCGGCTGCCGGAGCGGTGCTGGCGCATACCGACTTCGAACTGCGCACCATAGATGTGCGTGATGGGATGACCGTCTGTGCGCTCTATGGCTTCGGCGCCGGTGTGCTGCGGTTCACATCGGATATCAGCCAGTTGGACGTGACAGACGCCGCCGGCAATCCGATGCCGTATCGGATCTGGCGCGATGCAGGAGGTGTTCGAGTGCAGGTGGATGCCTCCGGCGCTTTCAGGGTGCGTTACAAGCAGTAATCCGAGGGCCGGTCAAGCATATCTTCCGTACGCTTCGGCGGCCTCCAGCAGGGCGATAATATTCGCGTCCGGGGTGTCCCTGCCGCATTGATCGCCGGTGGACAGGATGAAACCGCCGTTTTCGCCGGCGTCGGCAATCGCCTGTCGGGCTGCCCCTTTGACCTGAGCAGGTGTGCCGCGCAGCATCACCTCGGTGGTATGCAGGTTGCCCATCAGACTCAACCGGTGGCCAAATAACTGCTTGATTTCGCGCAAATTGCAGTCACCCATCGGCGGGATCTCCAGCGGATTCACACAATCCAAGTCGGTCTCGTTGGCGCAAGTCTCCACCAGGTAGCGCTCTTTGCCGCAGCTGTGAACCATCGTGAGTATGCCCGCCTGTTTTGCCGCCGCGGTGATCTCCTTGAGCTGCCCGGCCACGTCCATCTGCAGC
>CAZHSN010000174.1:0-8028 GCA_964535125.1 uncultured bacterium | reverse complement strand
GTAGCGGACAACCGCTGGTTCGTGGTATGAACGCACACGCCGGGCGCCGGGCCGATACGGTAGTACATGTATTGTCCTTGGGTGGTGATCCCCTCAGGCGCCCATCGGGCCCAATGCGTTCCCGCTGGCAGCGGCGGGGAGTCATGCCACAGGCGTTCGGAAGGCGTGAAGTCACCCGGCCCGTTGCCGCAGTATATCGACAACGGCACGCTCGTCGGGCGATCCAGCGTCACCAGCACCCGTGCCACGGGAAGCGGACCGGCCGGAATGGGCACCAGTTGCGCACGCGCCACGTCCAGCGCCGCTTTGGGGCCGTCGTCAGGAAGCTGCGTCCAGGTAAACTGCGAGCTGGCGGTCACCTTCGCCAACGGCGCCAAATCTCCCGGAAGTGGCTGATGCGCTCCGGGGATTACCTGGCCTTGACGGCGCAGATTTGCCTGCAGCGCCTCAAGGCGACTCGGGTGCAACAGTCCTGACGGTGTCACCCGATGCTTGCGGCACAAAGCGGCCGCGGCGCCTACCACTTGTCCTCCCGCGGCACATGTCGCCATCACACGCGTGGAACCAAACGCCACATGCGACGCGCTGATCAGTCGGCCGGCAACAAACAGGTTGGGCACGGCGCGGCTGAAGAAACACCGATACGGAATGGCGTACACGCCCCGCGCATACCACTGGTTGCACCCCGGAAGCGGGCTGAACACCCCGTCCGCGGGATGCAAGTCGACCGACCAGCCGCCATGCGCCACCGCATCAGAAAACGGCCGGCGCTCGACCAAGTCGCGTTGATTAAGCATATAGTCGCCTTCAAACCGCCGGCTCTCCCGCTTTCCGGGTATCAGCCCCACCCAGTCGAGCGCCAGGTTGGCTGCTTCTGGAAACCGTCCGGAGTTCTTGATGTGGTTCCATACTCCATACACGACGCTCCACAGCGTGTCCCGGATGGCTTCGGTATCGCCGACGGTATCCAGCCGGCCTCCATGCTCCAGCCACCACATCGCGCATCCGTCTCGGCTGGGATGCAGTTGTCCCCAACGGGGGATGCGGGTGATGTCGGCCAGGGCGCTGTCGGGCGGTACGAAGGTGACCGGTCTGCCGGTATCCCGGGCGCGGAACATGATGGTGTGTCCCAGCAGATAGCCGTACGCAGCGTCCGGAGCCATCCCTTCGCCGAACTCCTCTTTCGCTTCCGCACCGACACGGCACGGCGCGCCGCTTAACCATCCCAGGATGCCGTCACCCGATGCATCACAGAACAGATGGGCGTCTACGGTGGTTTCCGACTGATCCTGCGAGCAGTATGCCGTCACCGAGGCGATCCCTCCGTCACCGCGGCGTTTCAGCCGAGACACTGCGCTGTTCAGCCGCAGCGTCAGGTTCGGCTCCCGCCGCAGCCAATCCAGCAGCAGCGCATCGAACAGCACCGGGTTCCCCTCCGGATTGCGCCAGAGGTTTTCGGTCAGCAATTCATCAATGACGCCCCCCTCCCGCGCCCACCGGTTATTGCTGCCCATGTGCGCCGTCGCGCCTAACACCCACAAACGCACCTCACTGGAGGCGTTACCGCCGGGAACAGGCCGATCCTGCAGCAACACGACTTTGAGCCCTGCACGCGCCGCGGTAATGGCTGCGCAGCAACCCGCCAATCCGCCGCCGACGACCGCCAGGTCAGCTGTCAGCACACGCCGGGTTACCGCCCTGCCGCGCGCTCGACTGAACCGATGCAGCCGCGATATGGCGTGCGTGGAGTCGCTGTTGGTATGGGGCTGCATGGCATCCCTCCCGGATCACATTTGGTCACAACAGACCGTTTTTCGCTGGCAGGCGTCCCAATCCCTGCAAGGTTCTTGTGAAACGGCGCACAATACGGTATCATTGTGTCATCCGCAGTGTTGCCGTTTCGACCCTCATGGCGTCGCCGCCCCACACAGCCGTTATTCTGCCAGAGCCGTCAGAGCGCCCATCACCAATTCGCGCAACCTGCGTTGCGTCTAACAGGAGAATGGACCATGACGATCAAACACATCCTTCCAGCGCTGGCCGCGGCTGCGCTGACCGTTCCTGTACTCGCGTCTGATGCACCCGCCCCGGGCACCACGTTCGGGTTGGATCTGTATCAGGGACGCAGCGACCTGAGCGGTTTCAAGAACTACAACGATGGCATGTGGGCCGGGATTGGGCCGGTCTTCCCGTCCAACGTGTATATCAAGTGGACTACGGAAGACGGTGTCACCGCCAAGGCCGCGTTGGGCACCGGTGACCTGCACAATGACAAGAAATACCTGCTGGATCGCTTCCCTGAACTGTGGATGTCCAAGGATGTCAACGGGGTCACGTGGACCTTGGGTAAGGCCTGGGTGCCGTTCGCCATTGGCGAGTGGGAGTGGGAGAGCAAACCCGGTGTGAAAGCCGATTGGTCAAAGGATGCGCTGAGCGTCTCCGCAGCGGCCACCTACAATGAACCGGTCAAAGCCGGCAACTACTATCTGCGGCTGGGCTATGCGCTCAGTCCGGACGTTTCGGTAGGCGTGTCCGGCGCGTCAGGTAAGGGGTGGACGTTCAACTCCGTGCATGACAGCGGATATGGTCTGGACGCCACCGCGGCGTTTCAGGGTGTGAAGGCCATGGCCGAGTATGTAAAGGCTACGCACAAGTCGGGTGACTTCGAGTTCCAGTTCGCCAAAGTGATCTGGGACCGCGACGCCAAGCTCAAGCCGTATGTGGCCGTATACCGGTTTGATGACAAGTCGATCGCGTCCCGGTACCGGGGATCCGTGGTAGGCGTGGATTACAAGCTTCATGAGTCCGCGGCAATCGAAAGCGGCTACACCTGGCACAACAGCGGGCACAACTACTGGGTGCAACTGCATCTGACCTGGGAGAAGTAGTCGTCTCCGCATCGGCCAACCCTCTGTTTGGATACAGTGTTGGCCGCTAAGCCATCGCAAACTGTCACGTCAGGGGCGGGGTCTTCCCGCCCCTGACGTGGTCTCCGCTCCGAACGCGTGTTTCTGCGAAGCGCTCGCCGGTATAACAAGCTCACCGGCCGCCGGATCAACCCCGTCAGGAAGAGCGCACCGCGTGCAGCGCACCGTCGATCGCACGGCTCAGTGATTCCATGCTGAACGGCTTTTCCACCAGCCGTGCCCGATCATTGAGGTCCAACTCGACGGCCAGGCCTTCACGCGCATATCCCGTCATGAACACCACGGCCAGATCCGGCCGTTGTTTCAACAGCTCTGCGTGCAGTTCAGCGCCGGAGAGTCCCGGCATCACCAGATCGGTCAGCAGCAGGTCGATCACCGGCAGACGTTCCGCCATCGCCAGGGCCTGTTTGGCGTCCTCGGCGACATGCGGTTGATAACCGAGTTGGCGCAATATCGATACGGCTACACGGCGCACATTGGGATCATCCTCCGCCAGCAGCACCACCGCGTCGGGATACCGGACCACAATGTCCGGAGACGCCATGTCCTGACTGTCCACTGGGGCGCCCGTACGGGGCAGGTAGACCCGAAACGTGGAACCGATGCCGGGCTCGCTGTACACCGTGATACACCCGCGGTGCTGGGCGACAATCCCGTATGCGGTGCTGAGTCCCAGACCGGTTCCAGCACCCTCCGGCTTGGTGGTGAAAAACGGGTCAAAAATGCGTGCGACCGTCTGTGCATCCATACCGCAACCCGTGTCTGACACGGAGATCACCACGTACCATCCGGACGTGGTCTGCACGCTGCGCGCTTCGATACGGTCCAGTTGAATCGGCTTGCAGTCAATGCTTATGACGCCGGCTCCCCCCATGGCGTCGCGCGCATTCACCACGAGATTGATCAGCACCTGCTCCAGTTGGCTCGGATCACCGAATACCACGCCGGCATCTTGCGCCACGGTCAAATCGATGCGTACACGCTCACCCACCAACCGATCCAGCATGCGCTTCAAGGCGTTCAGCATCTGCGCCATGTCCACCGGTTGCAGGTCCAGTTCCTGACGGCGAGCGAACGCCAACAGGTGGCGCGTCAGTTCGCGGGCGCGGTCAGCGGCCAGATGCACCTCGTGCAACGCATCCTCCAACGACTGCTGTTCTGGCAGCAGTTCGGAGCGAGCCAGTTCGGTGAACCCCATGATGACGGTCAGGAGGTTGTTGAAGTCATGGGCAACCCCAGAGGCCAAGCGGCCGATTGACTCCATTTTTTGAGCCTGAGTCAGCTGCTCGATCAGCCGTTCCCTCTCCGTCCGCGCCGCGATCCGATTGGTGATATCGTGCATGAACACCAGGGCGCCGGGTTCACCATTCCAGTTCAACGGCGCCGCACGTACCTCCACAGGTCGCTCACTGCCATCAAACTGCAGCAGGCACTCCTCCACCGGCGGAACCGGCTCGCGGAGTATGTTGCATCGGTGGATTCGTTCCGTAACCGCCGCTCGGCAGGACGGCGCGAAGAACTCCACGACGGGCCTGCCGATCAACTCAGCCGGGTCAGACGCGCCAAACAGCGCCAATGCGGCCGCATTGAGGTACTGGAAACACCCTCCGCTCTGAACGAACACACCATCGGGAGCCGTCTCAAGCAGCACATGGTACCGCTCTTCTGTTTCTCGCAGTTGAAGATCGACGGCTCGGCGCTCGGTCAGATCACGGATCACGCTGACCAGGTAGGACTCGCCGTTGATGGACACCCTCTTCGAGCTGACTTCCACAGGAAACGGCGCGCCGTCCGCCCGTCGGTGCAGCGTTTCGAACAGAACTCCGTCCCGCACCGCCTGAGTCATTTGGTCGCCGATATCCGCGCGCGTGTCCGGGCTCCGAAAATCCGAAATGCGGCGTTGGGTCAACTGGTCTCGAGAGAGGCCATACATCGCTTCAGCAGACGCGTTGGCTTCCCGGATACGGCCATCCAGAGCGATCAGCAGAATCGCATCGCGGGCCTGTTCATACAGTTGTCGATACATCTCGCCTGTACCGGTCATGAAGTGGATGTCCTGACTGCGGCGCCGGCGCCGCTCTTCTGTATACACCACACTGCTTATCGTCTCCGCTTACACCTATCATACCATCCCCATTCACAGCCGCGATACACTGACATCATGAACACACAACCGCTACATCCCGTAACCATCGGCCCATGGCGGGTCGGTGAAGCCAACAGGCCCTTTACCTTAATGGCAGGTCCATGCGTAGCCGAAAGCCTGGAGCTCTGTCTGCATATCGCCGCATCGCTTCAGGATGTATGTTCCCGGCTGGGGGTTCCTTACATCTTTAAGGCTTCCTTCGACAAAGCCAACCGAACCTCCATACGGTCCTACCGCGGTCCCGGGCTGGACGAAGGGCTCACGATTCTGCGCACCGTGCATGAACGCACCGGACTACCCGTCATGACAGATGTGCATGAAGCCGCTCAGGCCAAACCGGCGTCGGAGGTGTGCGACCTGCTGCAGGTTCCGGCATTTCTGTGCCGTCAGACCGATCTGCTGGTCGCCTGCGCCGCCACCGGCCGACCGGTCAATGTGAAGAAGGGGCAGTTCCTGGCCCCGTGGGACATGGGTAACGTGGTGACCAAGCTGCAGGACGCCGGTGCAGCCGGAGTGCTGCTGACCGAGCGTGGCGCATCCTTCGGCTACAACACGCTGGTGGTGGACATGACCTCCCTGCCGCAGATGCGCGCACTGGGCGTGCCGGTGGTGTTCGACGCCACACACAGCGTGCAGCAGCCCGGCGGGCTGGGCAACGCCAGCGGCGGCCGACGGGAGTATGTGCCGGCCTTGGTGCGCGCCGCCGTCGCGGTAGGCATCGACGCGCTCTTCCTGGAGGTGCATCCGGAACCGGAACACGGTCTATCCGATGCCGCCACGATGTTCCCATTGGATGGCATGGAGGCGCTGTTGCGTACCGCTCTGGCCATTCGAGCTGCCGCAACATGACTTCCTGCCGGTGGGTGCTCGTGGTGTTGATGACGCTGGCTCTTGCGGGAGGGCTGCATGCCAAGCCGTCACCTGATCATGTGCTGTCGGTATTGGGAGGTTTCGCGTACACCCTTCCCCCACACGGACTCGACGCGGTACGCGCCCTGAAGTGCGCGCTTGACCTGAATATGGATGTGCCGGAAGGGTTTGATCCGGCGGCGAAGGGCTACCGCTTTACCCGCGCACAGGAGGTGTTGCACGGATTGAAGGACGCCGGGATCCCGTTGATCCTGGGCTGGCCAGCCGGGCAGCCGCAGCTGAACCTGGCCGACGCGCCTCCTGTCCGAGATGAAGCCGGCCAGGATCATCCCTACCCGCATGACATCCTGAACCCGGAGGCGCGCCGTGCGGGCGCGCTGCTGGGCGCCAGCGCGGTGACAGCGGCGGTACAATCTGAAGCACCTGTCACCGGGTTCTACCTGCCGTTGTGCAGCAACTATGGCGAGATCGAATTCGCGGTGGTCGACTGGTTCCGCCCGCGTTTCACCGGATACGGTGAGCCGGCGGTCCGATATTTCCGCGAGCGTAGCGGCGCCGTCTCCGATCCACCGAAACCCGATAGGGCCGACGGTCCGACCCGACTCGACACCCGTCCCGACTGGCTGCACTGGTCAGTGTGGCGTACACATGAGATCAGCGGCTACATGCGTGAGTTGCTGGATGCCGTCCGGCCTGTGTCGCGCGCTGCGATGGGTGTAAAGGTATCTCCCTATTACCAGGAGGCCGCGGCAGGCCCATCGGTGGGGCATCTGTTGAAGACGCTGGCGGCCGGCGGGCTGGACAAGGTGGACTGCACCGACGGACACTCGATCGCGGCGCAGCGGTATCTGGACACCGTGCGACGGTACTACGGCATCGCCCGCATGGTCCCCGAAAACGACGGCTACCGATACACCGCCGCCGAAACGCGCAAAGTGCTGATCAACAGTTTGCTGGGCGGATGTGACGCGTACAACTACTGTCAGCTCAGCGCGCTGAACGCCGTGGCGTATGGCCAGCCAGGTATTCCCAGTGTGGGCGGTATGCCGGCGCTGGCGGTGATGCCCAATGACGCATACCGTTTACTGGTTGAGGCGCGCACCCTCTTCGAGTCCTTGAACGCGCCGCGTCCGCGCACGTCGGTAGTGTTTCTGCACGCCGCATATGCCGGCCACTGCCGCGCGCCGCTGTACCGAAACCGCGACGTTCACGCCGTGTACGACACCGTGCTGACCGGCGCGCATGCACTGGCCGACTGGGCGGCCCCGCTGGGGTATCCCGACATCCTGGACGACACGCTGATAGATGACGGCGCACTGGACGGGATCCGGATGGTGATCCTGCCCAACAGCTCCTTCACTGTCCTGCGGGACAGCGCCCGGCAGCGGTTGGTGCAGTGGGTGAAAGACGGGGGCACGCTGGTTTTGACTGGAGCACAGGCGCTTCGCTGGAGTCTGACAGACACCGGGTTGCGCGACTATGGCGCCGCGCCACTGGCCGGTCTGGTGTCGGCCCCTCCCGCACGTTCTGCCTCGGCACTGTCTCTGCGCCATCATAAAGAAGGAAAGGGGCATATCTTCTACACCGACAGCCCTGTACCGGAGATCGATCCCTGGAGCGGCGCCTGCGAACTGTCCGATGCAGACCGGCGCTTCTGGACGATCACCATGCCGCAGGCGCTTGAGCGCGTCGCTCGAAACCTGCGAACCCCGGATCTGCTCATTACCCGCGGGATCAAGGCGGCGTGGCGAGGGGTCAATCACACCGATAACCGTCATCTGGTGGTGGCGGCTATCCTGGCGCCGGACCGCGAGGAGGCCACTCTGGAACTGCCCGAGGCAATCACCGGACCGGTTACCCTGTGGGTGATGCCCACGCCAACCTCGCCATACGCCGACTGTCTCGGCGACGCCGCCATCCTCGCCCGCACGAAGGCGATCATCTCCGCACACCCCCTCAAGGCCGCCGAACTGGTCGAAGTTGTCACTCGCGCTTGGTCCGACATCTTCGACTCGTCGTTCGGCCCGAAGGATTTCAAGATCGGCAAGGACATCTTCCCCAAGCCGCAGATCATGGGGTTCTTGC
>CAZHSN010000173.1:0-8068 GCA_964535125.1 uncultured bacterium | reverse complement strand
CGTCTCTGTGTTGGTACAGCGTCAGATTGTTCACCACGGATAGCCCTTCCGCCCGTTGCACTGTCTTCAGCAAGTCGATGGATTCATTCTCGTGCCAGTGGTTGATCGCCCAATGAATATGCGTGTCGCCTGCGTACCAACCACGTTGTTTGGTTTCGGTTAGGATGCGGTCGGTAAGGTCCAGTGCGCGTACTTCGCCGGGTCTCAGCATCAAGCGTGTCGCCTCAGGACGGGTATCGGGCCCGCGTTCCATGGCCAGAACGGCTTCACCGGGCGGCAGCAGCACCCGGAACGTCCCGTCGGTGTAGCTGAACGGAAGCCGGTATGTCTGCCAGAAATGCGACATGTACTCCAGACACTGCTTCTCGGTAACGGTGGCGATCGCCGCAGAGGCTTCGGCGGAACGGAACTGCCGGTCGCTGCCCAGTGCATACAGACGTGCGGGTACAGGCCTCCGTGAGCGCCTGTCCAGCGTACGCCCGTGCACCACCGCCGGCTCATGTACATTCACCGGAGCGGACAGTGTGTACTGATGGCCGTCCGCAGTGGCGAACTGAAGATCAACCTGCTGTGTATCCGCATCAGTCACCGTCACAGGGAGGGCGTACCAGATGGGGTTGCCAGCGGTGCCGAAGGAAGGCGACCCGTTGTTCAGCGCCGATACGCCGCGGCAGTTCAGGTGAACGGTCGCCGCATCCGGCGGTCGGCCCTCTATGCTTACCAGCACACACCGGGCGATACCGCGCGCCAACTGCGCTGTCTGGGGTGGGATAACCCATTCGGGGCCCTGGCTGCCCGACCAGTTAACCCGCCATGCCGCATAGTCTTGCAGCCATCCGGCGTCGATGCGGCCGGCGATGTACCCGGCTTGCGCGGCGCTCACCGGCTCGGGCCACTGGTGGATGAACCGGAACATTTCGAACGCCGCCAGACGCAGGTCGTCTTGTATGGGCGTGGGCGCCTGTGCGACTAGTGCGTTGTAGAGCGAGAGCCGCGCCTGCGCTTCGGATTGATTGATCGGCGGTCCATCCGGGAGCGCATCGGCGTCTTCCAGCAGCCGGCGACGCAGGACAACCGGTATGGCGGTGGGGTGGCTGCTGGCCATGCTGCCGCATACCAGCACCACTGCAAACAGACACAGCGCCAGCAGGATCATGTGCACAGTTCCTTGATGCAGCGAGTTGGGTCGGCGCGGATGGCGCCGGCGATGGATATATGATACCATCTGTTTCAAAGACATCATGTGTTTGAAACACTGGGAGGCCGCCAATGCGTACCCGCTGGCTGACCCTGACAGGCGGTATAGCGGCTGCGTTGACCGCACTGCCCGCCATACCGGAGGCTAATATGACCCCCTCGGTTTACAAGGACCCTGTTCCTATGTATCGGCAGGAGTTGTCATGCCGGTTCGACTCGCCGGAGAGCGCAGCACGTGCGTTGTTCCGCGTAGCCGCCCTGCCCGGCGGCCGGGCGGTGGCTGTTACCGGCAGATGGGATGACGCGAACGCGGGTAACGTGACAGCGCATCGGCTGATGGCGGATCGGGGACTCAGAGCAACCTGTTATCTGAACTCCAACTGGGAGTGCGACTTGCACTACCCCGATGACTACCGGCCGACCGCCCGCGGCTTGCTGGCGGACGGGCATTCCATCGGCGGACACAGCATGACCCACCCGTATATCACCTATCTCCATCGCAACCGCATGTTTCAAGAGATGATGCAGGTGCGGATTGAGTGGGAGGCAGAGCTAGATACCCCTGTCAACAGCTACACCTTCAGCTATATCGACATCCGCAACGACATCGAGGGCGACACGGTGCATGCCGACGCACTGGAATGCCTGCGCCGTGCTGGATACCAGGGGATCGCCGAGTTTGCCGGCCACGCCGACCGGGTTCCATCGGAATTGGCCTTCAGCCGGATCCTTCCGCCCGAAAACGCGTCTCATGACGAGTGGTCGCGTGCGTTACGCTGGGCGCAGACCGATCCGGAACGGATCGCACGCGGTGACGCGATCAGCAACTCCATGCATGCCTGGTACGGGTCCGATTGGCTGCCGTATGGTTGGGACGTGCTGGAAGCGCGGTTGGATGCGTTGAAAGCCGTGCCGGATGCCTGGTTCTGCTGCCAGAATGAGTTTGCTGCATACTGGCAGCAGGCCCGCTGGAGCCGCATCCGATACCGTCGCGATGGGGCGATGCTGCATGTTACCCTCTCGCGTCCGACGGTGGACTGGCTGAATGACAGCATACCCCTCACGCTGCTGTTGGACGGGGTGTCCCCCGAACGGCTGCTGGAGATCAAGGGCGCTGATGTATGCCGTGAAGGCGCGCCCGTTAAGGTACCGCATGCACCGGATCAGCGGATGCCGCTTCGAATCGGGGTCATACACAACAGCGCCAACGACTCGGATATCCGGTACCGTCAAGACGATCCCGACTTTCCCGGGTTGCACGCCAGTCTGCATGTCGTCGGGGAGACATTATCGCTGCAGATCCGCAACGACAGCGCCCACGCCCTGCACAGTCTGTCGGCGCAATACCGGTTGCCGTTGATGCATGCGGCAGGTGTGGTGCGGCGCACCTATCGGTCGATCCCATCCGGAGCGAACCGGAACTATACGCTGGCTGTTCCGTTGGATCCGGCGCGCGATGTGTCGGTGCGGTATGGTTCTGCCTATTACGCCGTGCAGTTGGATTTTCAATGGGGAGATGTGCCGGCGCGGCTGTATGTCACCTGTCAGGTTCCGCCCAGCAATGATCCATCGCTTCCGGCGGGGCGATGCCATGTGCTGGGTCCGGTGGACCCGGAGGGAGTACCCTGGGATGCGTGGGATATGGACCCCATGACCCCGGAGGCACTGGCTGAGCGGTTGGCGCGTACGTGGCGCCGCGATACATCGAGCGGGATTACCCCGCCAGCCTGGGGGCATCCCGAGGTGGTATGTACCACGGGAGACTGGCGTCAGCTGACCAGTCCGGCCTTCTTCATACATGCGCGAGTCAACAGCCCGCGTCGCCAGCGGGTGCAAGTCGGCGGGGATGCCGCCCGGTTCCAGCGCATCTGGTTGAACGGTCAGCGCTTACCCGACAAACAGGGGGCGTTGCGCGCGGGTGTGAACGATCTCATCGTGGCGTATCATGTGGCTGGACCGATGGGAACACCGGCGCACTGGGGCGGCTTCCTGCGTCTGTGTGATCCGCAGACCGGACGCCGGCTTGATGTGACATACGATACCGAAACCCCGTGAGGAGGCTCACATGCCGCAAACACTGACCATCGCGCTCATCCAGGTGGAGCCGCAAGGCGCGGATGCGCAAGCCAACGCCGAGCGGGTGATTCCGCTGATCCGCCAGGCGGCCCGTGAAGGCGCTGACATCGCTCTGACACCAGAGATGCTCAGTATCGGTTACACCGGATTTGAAGGAACCGATCCGCAGGCCATCGCCGCATGGAGGGGGCTGGCCGTACCCAAGGAAGGCCCCTGGGTGCAGCAGTTCGCCCGTATGGCGGCGGACTGGGATATCGCGATCGGTGTGGGGTATCTGCAGCGATGGCCGCGCGCCCCCCGCAATGCTGTCACGCTGTTCGACCGCGCCGGACGCGAGGTGTTGACCTACGCGAAGGTGCATACCTGTGACTTCAGCAATTTCGAGGCCAGTTGCACCCCGGGGCGTGACTGGTATGTGCAGCCGTTGAGCACCCGGCACGGTACGGTGATGGTAGGCGCCATGATCTGTTATGACCGTGAGTTTCCAGAGAGCGCGCGGGTATGCATGCTGAAAGGCGCAGAGGTGGTGCTGACACCGAATGCCTGCCGGCTGCTGCCTGACCGGGTCCAGCAGTTCAGCATCCGAGGCATGGAGAATGCCATGGTCATGGCGATGTGCAACTACGCCGGACCGGTCTATGAGGGGCGCAGTATGGCGGTGGAGGCCGATGGCCGGATCCAGGCGATATCGGACGCCCGCGAGCAGATTCTTTGGGGACGCTTCGATCTGGACGCGGTGCGGCAGATCCGACGCGACACCATCTGGGGCGCCGCGTTCCGTAGACCGCGCCGGTACCGCATGCTGACACGCGACACGCGTCCGGAGGTGTTCCTGCGGGCCTCCGGGTTGGGTCAGCCGTTTGCCCCGGACCGCTGAACGACACCGGTCAGTCCAAGGAGAGCTGAGTAAGCACCCGCGAGAGCGCTTCGGCCATCACCTGCACCGCGGCGGTGGCCACGTCATAGCGCATGCGGGTGGGACCGATCACCGACAGCGCGCCGACGGCGTGATCGCCAATCCGGTAGGGGGAGACCACGCAACTGCAGTCTTCCAGCCCAGGGACGGCGTGTTCGTCGCCGATGAGTACCTGTACGGCCTCACTGTGGCGGAGACTCTGCAGCAGCCGCACCAACTGTGCGCTGCTGAGCGTGTTCAACACGCGCGGCAGTTGGTCAGATCCTTGAAACTCCGGCTGTGAGAGCAGATGGGCCAATCCGTCTGTAAACACGCGGCATGTGCTGAACTCGGTCAGGCAGTGGTTCATGGCTGCACATACATGCCGCCACACCGCCTCCAATGCATGCAGTTCGTTCGGGAGGTCGGGTTGTTCGCTGGGACTGATGGTACTGATGCTGCGGTCCTGCCAGGTGGTGGTGGCCAGTCGGTTCAACGCGGCCACATCGGCCACGCGCAGCGGCGCACCCAACACAATCAACCGATGCGCCACCTGGCCGGAACTGCCGACCACCAGCACCAGCAACCGGTCATCAGCAGGCTGGCTGATTAACACCTCGCGGATAATTGTCTCCGAGGCGTCCGGAGCGGTGACCATGGATGTATATTGGGTGGTGCTCGCCAGCAGCCGACTGGTCATGTCCAACAGACGCTCCACCTCCAGGTGCTGGGCGTGGTCCGCGCTCAATGCGTTCGCCTGCTCCGGCGTCGGCGGGGCGGGCGACATCAGCCAGTCAACGAAGTAGCGGTAGCCCTGATTGGTGGGGATGCGGCCGGCTGAGACATGCGGCTGGGTCAGATACCCATGATCGGCCAGTTCAGCCAGTTCGTTGCGTACAGTGGCCGGTTTCACCCCCAAGTCATATCGCGCGGCGATATTGGCCGATCCAACCGGTTCGACCGTTTCCACATAGTCGATCACGACCGCTTGCAGGATGATCGCCTTTCGTCGTTCCAGATTGGGTTCCGTCATGATGTCCTTCAGATGCCGGCGTTCGGAGGGCCTTCGGTGCGTTCCCGATGGGATATAGCGGCTACCAGTTCGGTTATAGCCGTCAGGAAGCGGTTGTGTCAACAGCGGTTCCGGATTACACGCTCTCACAGGTACTATGACGGTGTGATAACAGGCCAGAGGTGACATCATGTCAGCACTCACCGGAACACAAGTGGCTCCAGGCGTGTGGCGCATGCGTATCGGGGCGCCTGGTGCGATCAGTCCGCAGACTCTCCGCACAGGGCCGGCTGTAACCGCACCTATGTCTCATGCCGACCCGCCCGCTGTCTTGACTGAGATCGACGCAGGTTCCAACACACGCGGGGGATGGCTGTTATCTGCGCCGCTGGGTTCCGGGGAACGCGTGTATGGCTTGGGTTTACAATTGGGCTCCCTGCAGCAGCGGGGACGCAAGAAACTGCTGCGCGTCAACAGCGATCCGACCGCTGACCTGGGTGACTCCCATGCGCCGGTGCCGTTCTTGGCCAGTACCGCGGGATACGCACTCTGGGTGGATACGCTGCGGCCGGTGACCGTTTACCTGGACTGCGCGCGACGGCGCGGCGATGGTACGCGGCTCTATGTGGATGCGCCGAACTGCCCGGGCGTGGATGTCTATCTGTTTGCCGGCCCCTCGATGCGTGACGCCGTCGCTCGGTACAACCTGTATGCCGGAGGCGGCTGTGTGCCGCCGCTGTGGGGGTTGGGCGTCTGGTACCGCTGTGACTGGCATTTCGACAGCGAGCATGTGCTGGCCTTGGCGCAGCAGTTGCGCCATGACCGGATGCCGTGTGACGTGATCGGCCTGGAGCCGGGGTGGCAGACCCGCAGCTACAGCTGTTCGCATGTGTGGTCCGACAGTTTCCCCCATCCGGAATGGCTTACCGAGAACCTGTCCGCCATGGGGATGCGACTGAACCTGTGGACCCACGTGTTCACTCATCCAGACTCGCCGCTGTACGCCTCACTGGAGCCGTTGAGCGGCGACTGTGTGGTCTGGAACGGGCTGTTACCCGATCTGACGCTGCCGGAGGCGCGTGAGCTGCTGGCGGATCATTTGCTGAAAGCGCATATCGGCGTGGGCGTCAGCGGATACAAGCTGGATGAGTGCGACAGCTCGGACTATCTGGTCAGCCCGTGGTCGTTTCCGGACTTCAGCCGTTTCCCATCCGGACTGGATGGCGAACAGATGCACACGGCACTGGGCATGCTGCTGCAGCAAACGGTGATGCAGGCGTTTCAGAAAGCGAACAAGCGCACCTATGGTCTTGTTCGGTCCAGCGGTGCGCTGGCGGCCACAATGCCGTTTGTGCTGTACAGCGATCTGTATGATCACCGCACGTTCATTCGCGGCATTGCGTCGGCCTCCACCAGCGGTCTGCTGTGGACGCCGGAGGTGCGGCATGCCGAGTCGGCGGAAGACCTGATCCGGCGGATCGAGTCGGCTGTGCTGTCACCCATGGCGCTCATCAACGGCTGGTACATCCAGATGCCCCCGTGGAAGCAGTGGGACACAGAGCGAAACAATCGCCGGGAACTGGCCCCCGATCATGAGGAACTTACCGAATATTGTCGGGAGTTGTTCCTGTTGCGGATGCGGCTCATACCGTATCTGCATGCCGCGTTCATGGAGTACTACCTGACCGGTATCCCTCCGTTCCGCGCGCTGGCGTTCGACTATCCGAACTGTCCGGATCTGGCGGAAGTGGATGATCAGTTCCTGATCGGCGACCGGATGATGGCGGCTCCGGTGCTGGCCGGCGCACCGGAGCGGACAGTCGCCTTCCCACCGGGGAACTGGCGCGACTACTGGACCGGCGGATTGATCGAGGGCGGCCGCAGCATCAGCCTTCGGGCTCCGCTGGGACAACCCCTGCTGTTTGTGCGCGATGGCTGCCTGCTGCCGCTGGCGCATCCCGTGCTGCACGCGGGCGATCCGCTGCTGTACCACTTGACGGTGCGGCGCTACGGTCAAGCCGCCGAACCGGTGACGCTGTATGAAGAGGACCACTCCAGCTGGTCCTATCTGCAGGGCGCTTTCAACACGGTGACACTTCGGTTGGGAGAACGAAACGAACCGCTGATGGAACGCGAGGGAAGCTGCCTCGCCATGAAATACCGGGTGACGCGTGTGGAGATCTTTGCCTGATACAACGTCATACGGAATAGAATAATCCATATATTGACGTAAAGGCGACATTGAGATACCATATACAGTGTTGTTTGCGCTGTCCTTCGGGACGCGCGGCCGTGGAAACAGGGGAATTCCGGTGGGAATCCGGAGCTGTGCCGCAACGGTGATGCCCTGACGGGGACAAGTCCGACTGCCTGACCACGGCAGATCCATCGGCTGCCCGCTGGGCGGCCTCGTTACCCTTCGCGCAAAGGGCGGATCGGCCGGTCTTCGCTGACGCCCTTTCCCGCTGGGAAAGGGCGTTGTTGTTGACAGGATCCTGTATCCACTCCGCGTGATGGCCGGAATGAAAGGATGGCTTCGATGCGCGGGTATGTGCATGTGTATACCGGAAACGGTAAGGGAAAGACCACGGCGGCCATGGGACTGGCGCTGCGCGCCGCGGGCGCCGGGTTGCGCGTGTTCATCGGCCAGTTCATGAAAGCGCGCCATACCAGCGAGATGGAGTCGCTGGCGCGGCTGTCCGACCGGGTGACCTTCCGGCAGTATGGAATGACACAGTGGGTGATCGGCAGTCCCCGTCCCAACGACGCCAGCGCCGCCCACAATGGACTGAGCGCTATCACGCAGGCGATCACCTCAGGCACGTACGACCTGGTGGGGCTGGATGAGGCGAATATGGCGGCCGAGCTGGGGATGCTGGAGGTGGAGG